>JAKPZB010000033.1 GCA_029560215.1 Methanobacteriota archaeon
TCGTACAGCTTGCTCTTCACCAGGTATCCCTGGCCGGAGAGTATGGTCTCCAGTAGGGCCGGGTTGAACATCGACAGCAGGGCCATGGCCACCAGGAGGATGACCGTGAACACCGGGAGCACCAGGGTCCACGGGTAGTCGCGGGTGACCACGAACATCAGCCCGCCCACGATGCCGATGATGTAGATGAACAGCGGCGTATCGAACCAGGTGATGATGAGGGACAGACTCGAGTAGGCAGGAGCCATTACCAGGAAGGCGATGCCGAAGAAGACAGCTATGGAGAACAGCACGCCCATGGAATCGGCGTTGCGGAAACGGTCCACCAGCAACTGCACGATGAAGTAGACGAAGACCACGACGAGCAGGTAGGTGTAACCTGTCCAGATCAGGCCGACGGCCGCCACGCTGAGACCGCCCAGGGCGGCGTAGATCAACGACTGCTGATTGGTGCCAAAGTATCCTTTGAGACCGGGCATGATGGCCTTGGGGTCCCGCCATTTGCTCACCCAACGGCTACCGTTGACCGACTGCAGCGAGCGGAGCAGGAAGTAGAAGGCGAACACCACGAAGAACAGCACCATGGCGTCGTGGTCGGCGTTGGAGAGCACCGTGCGTTCGATATGGCCGGCCATGAGGGCGAATATGAACGCCCCCAGCATCCCGGCCTTGCGACCGAAGGCCGCCTTGCCCAGCATGTACACTGGAATTACGGTGAGCGCACCCCACACCGCGGTGGAGAATATCAGGGACAGGCCGACACCATCGGTTATGGCCAGTCCGGTGATGGTGCTGAGGAGCATGCCGACCACCGCCACTGACCAGTCATACAGCGGCGGGCGGGGGTTCCTCATCCCGTTCGGGTAGTTGAGCATATCATCCCACACCAGGTGGTCCCCAGTTGCCACCGCGTGGTCGATGACCCTCATGTGATAGTAAGAGTCAGAGCCGCCTGAGACCAGGTAGCCGTTGTCCACCGAGGTGGAATATCCGAAGTAGCTCCTGACGAACAAGGCCAGGAACACCATCATTGCCAATAACAGCACGGTCTGCCAATTTCTTCCGATCCAAGAATCATGGAGGTTCCGAGAGAAATTGGACAACGAAAGAGAGCGCTGCTTGTCAGTAGGTTGACTGGACCCCTCCTGCTTCGTTGCCATTAGTTAGTCTCCTCTGGGGTGATTAGCAACTGATAACGCACCCCGTATAAATACGTTGGTTCGACCCAGGCCAGTAAAAACATGTATCTGGCTGCTCGCTCCGAAATCGATATTTCGCCTCAATCGGAGCGGGCGGCCTTGGCCTCGTTCACCACCCGCAGGGCGGCGGAGCGCGGGTCCTCCGCCCCGTAGATGCTCCGTCCCACGATGACGTAGTCGGCTCCCTTCTCCAAGGTCGCTGAGGCGCTGCCTCCCTGCGCGCCCACCCCGGGGGACAGTATGAGCAGGTCCCCCACGATCTTGCGGAGGGCGGCCACCCTCTCCGGGCGGGTGGCCGGGGCGATGATGCCGGCGGCCCCGCAATCGACGGCCATCTTGGCCAGCGATTCGGCGGCGGGGGCGGTGTACTCCGCCCCCCCGGGATGGGACATCTCGGTCACCACGAATATCTGGCGCCCGTCGGCGGCCTCTACGGCCGCTTTCACCGAGTCGCTTCCGGTGAAGCCGTGAACGATGACGCCCTCGGCGCCGCGCTGAACCGCCTGGGATACGATGAGGGAGACGGTGTTCGGTATGTCGGCCACCTTGAAGTCGCAGATCACCGGGGCCATCCTCGAGAGCCGGGTGATGGTGTCCGGTGACGTAGCCAGCACCAGCGGCCAGTTGATCTTGATGGCGTCCACCAGGTCTTGGACCTGTTCGGCGACATGGAACGCCCTCTCCGGCCGCACCTCGTCCAGCGCGAGTATGACCCTGCTCTCCTTCCTCATGTTATCGCCAAAGCCAACGTTCCTCGCCGATTTAGGATTTGCCATGGGCAACCGTTAAGTCCGCCCTTGCCGGTAAAGGTGCCATGCACCCCATACCCATGGAATCGTCCTCCTGCTACACCAAGCGCCTTCCGAGAGGCTGCCGGCTGTGCCGGAAGGGGGCCAAGATGGTGCTGCTGGTCACTGGCAAATGCGCTGAATCCTGTTACTATTGTCCCCTTTCCGAGGCCAAGAAGGGAAAGGACGTGGTGTACGCCAACGAGCTCCTGGTGAGCGCGGACGACGATATCATCCGGGAGGCGGAGGCCATCGGGGCCCGCGGCACGGGCATAACCGGGGGCGACCCGCTGCTGGTGATGGACCGCACGGTCCGCTACATCCGCCTGCTGAAGGAGCACTTCGGACCGGGGCATCACATTCACCTCTACACCGCCACGGTGGACCGGGAGAAGTTCCTGAGGCTGCAGGAGGCTGGTCTGGACGAGCTGAGGCTGCACCCTCCCATCGAGAGATGGAGGGAATTGGAGGGACTCGGGATCGCCGAGGCCGTGGAGGGCCTGGACATGATGGTGGGGTTCGAGGTGCCAGCGGTGCCCGGGGAGCTGGAGGGGTTGCTGTCCCTGTGCCGCCACGCCGCCGAGATCGGCCTGGACTTCGTGAACCTGAACGAGCTGGAGGTGTCCGAGACCAATTGCCAGGCGCTGCTGGGAAGGGACTTCCACGTGCGTTCGGACGTATCGAGCGCCATGCAGGGCAGCATGGAGACCTCCTGGCAGGTAATGGAGGAGACTGGCGATGCCGTTCCGGTGCACTTCTGCTCGTCCAGCTTCAAGGACCAGGTACAACTGCGCGAAAGGCTGAAGAGAAGGGCCAAGCGGATGGCCAGGCCGATGGACCTGATCACCTCGGAGGGGATGGTGCTTCTGGGAGTGATAGAGACGGAAGACCTTGAGGCGGCCGTACGTGCGTTGGAGGAACAGGAGGTGCCGCCCGAGCTGTACCAGTTAGATGAAAAGAGGAAGAGGTTGGAGGTGGCCATCTGGGTCCTGGAGGACCTGGCCGACGTCCTGCCGTTCCGCTGCTATCTGGTCGAGGAATACCCGACCGCGGACCGGCTGGAGGTCGAGCGGCAGCCGCTTAACTAGGCCACCGAGATGCTCTGCACGTTGTGGTGCCGGTTGACCAGGTCCCGGGCTATCTTCAGGTTCTTGCCGTTCTTGCCGATGGCCCGTCCTTTCACGGCCGGGTCGACCGTCACGGTGGCGTGAATGATGTTGCCGCGGGTCTCTATCTCCACCTTCTCCGGCCCGTAGTTGTAGAAGACGTTCTTGATGAACGTCACCGCGTCGTCGGAGAACTCCACGACCTGGATGTTCTTGCCGGTGGTGTTCTTGAGCTTGATCACGTTCTCGCCGGCCTTGCCAACGGCGCGGTTGGCCTGGCCTGGATCGACCACGTACACAAGCTTCTCCTCGGTCTCCATGCAATCGCGGACCCTGGCCTTGGTGATCTTCTCAAAAAGGCTGATGTAGCGCAGGGTCTCCTCGGTAAAGGTGATCTCAGCGGTCATGTTCAGCCCAGCGAAAGGATGTTGGACGCTCCCTTGTCGATCACGGCAATGGAGGATACCGAGAAAGGCTTTCCGCACAGGGCGCCCAGCTCCATGTTGTTGCCCTCGAACTGGTACACCGGCACGCCGTGGTCCTTGGAGACCAGGTATCCGCTGGGGCAGTTCTTGGCCACGATAACGAGCTTGGCCTCCCCGTTCCTAACCGTCTTTTCCGTCTGCTCTACGCCGAAGACCACCTTTCCGGTGGTCATGGCGGACTTTAAGGCTCTTCCCAGATCGATCATTCAGATGCCCCCTTCTTAACAGGTGCGTACACGAGATTTACGGCCCCGGTCCCGAGTGTAACCGGCTGCCCGACTATAATGTTTTCTGCCACGCCGTCCAGGTGGTCTTCCTCCCCGGTCATGGCCGCGGTGAGCAGGTGGGCGGCGGTTATCTCGAAGGCCGCCCTGGCCAGCACCGACGATTTCCTTCCCGATATGCCGTGTCGGCCGATGGCCTTGACGTCGCCGTCGGCGGTCATCAGGTCCGCCACCAGCATGATGTGGCGTATGTCCACGGACAGACCCTGTTCGTCCAGGGTGCGGGAGGCCTCCTCGATGATGGAGTTGCGCGCCGCCTCCACGCCCAGCACCTCGTTGATCTCCTGAATGGAGTTGGTGTAGGCCCGGGTGTGGTCCAGTCCGTCGATCTTCAGAACTTCCCGCAGGTTGCTGCCCTCGGTGAAGATGACCCACTGGTCATCCTTCTTCTTGAGCAGGGCGCGGGTGATGCCCTCCACGCCCTTGACCTTGGCCGCCTTGACCAGGTCCAGGGCCTTCTGCAGGCTCTTGAAGGAGGGTTCCTTCGGCTCCAGGCACAGGTATCCGATGCCGGCCTCTCCGGCCAGCTCGACCTTCGGCGGCAGGGTTTCGCGGGCCGGCTCGTCCACCACCACGATGCCCCGGAGACGGGAGACCTTCTCCCGGATCAGGTCGATGGGGGCGGGCTGGCCCTTGACGGTGTTCCCGTCCGCGTCCAGCAGGCCTTTCTGCAGGCACTTGCGGGCGTCCGGCATGATGAACAGCCGCATGTTGTGCAGGTCAGTTTCGATGTCCGCCAGGTCCAGCACGGTGGTTATCTCGATGTCGGAGGCGATGGACCTGACCTTGTCCATGTCGTTGGACAGCTCCTTGTTGACGTACAGGGTCATCATCGGAGTGCTGGGGATGCGCCTGGCGTCCACGATCTCGATGAGACGCGGCAGCCCCAGGGTAACGTTGATCTCGGCCACACCGGCGTAGTGGAAGGTACGCATGGTCATCTGGGTACCGGGCTCTCCGATGCTCTGCGCGGCCAATATCCCAGCGCTCTCGTTGGGGTCCATCAGGTGGTCCAGGTACTTCTGGTTGGCCACCTTGAGTATCTTAACCAGGTTCTCCTTGCTGATGTCATTACCTTCCAGGCGGTGGGCGATGTTCAAGGTCACCTGCCGGGGGAGCTGCAGTTTGAGCTCCTCGCACTTATTGAAGAGCTGTTCCTCGAAGGGCGAGTACTTCTTGCTCTTGTCCGGGATCTCGTAAACGACCGGGGCCGCGGGCTCGGGCTGCTTCTTCTCCGCCTTGCGGCGGGAGGCGGTCTTGGCCTTGGCCGGGGCCCGGGCGGGCTTCTCCTTCTTGCCCAGCTTGGTCTGGAGGTCCTCGGCGGCCTCCTTGTCCAGACCGATGTCCACCAGGTCAGACACGGACGCCTTGACCAGGTCGGTCTGGTTGGTGTACTTCTCCTTGACGATGTCGATGGTGTCCACGGGGACCCCTTTCTTTGCCAACGCGTTGATGAAATCCTTCTGGGCCATCACTCATCACCTCCGCCCTCGTACTCGGTCTCCTCTTGCTCCTCGTCCTCTTCCGCGGTGGCCTCCATGAGGTCCTTCTCCACGGTGGCGTAGGGGCTGATCTTGCGCTCGTCCGCCCGGGCCAGCAGGTCAGCGTAGTGCTCTCCGAGCACGTCGCGCAGCACGTCGTCCAGGTCGATCGCCTCGCCCTGCACGCTGCGGGTGGGGTCGATGCCGTCCTCGCCGTAATGGAACTGGATGATGCTGTCGGCGGTGTTGCGCACGGTACCGTCCTGCTTCAGCTTGAGGTCCTCCAGGGCGTTGATCAGCCGGCGCTGCATGTAACCCGAACGGGATGTACGCACGGCGGTATCGACCAGGCCTTCGCGTCCACCCATGGAGTGGAAGAAGAACTCGGTGGGCGTCAGCCCGCTCTTGTAGGAGTTCTTGACGAAGCCCTTGGCCTGAGCTCCCAGGTCTCCCTGCTTGAAGTGCGGCAGCGTCCTGTTCCAGTATCCCCTGGAAAGACGCTCGCCACGGACCGCCTGCTGGCCGATGCAACCGGCCATCTGGGAGAGGTTCAGCATGGAACCGCGAGCGCCGGACTTGGCCATCTGCACCGCGGCGTTGTTCAGGCCGAGATGCTTTCCAGCTATGCGCCCAGCTTCATCCCTGGCCTCGCCCAGCTTCTTCATCGCCTCCACCTCCAGGGTCTCTTCCAGGGACCGGCCGGGCATCTGGTCCAGGGTGCCGTCGCGATAGGACGCCACCAGCTGGTCTACCTCTTGGAAGGTGTTGTTGATCTTGTCGTCTATCTGGCGCTTGGCCTCTTCCGGAATGTCCTCGTCGTCGATCCCGGTGGAGAAGCCGCGGACCATGATGGCGCCGATGGCCAGCCTCGTGACGTCGTCCAGGAACTCCCGGGCGCGGTCAGCGCCGTAGTCCCTGGCGATCTTGTCCAGGATCTTGCCGCCGCCGGACCCGATGGCGTTGTCGTCGATGGTGCCCATGAGCACCTTTCCGTCGCGGATCTTGACGTAGGCGTCGTACTGGCAGCCCTCCTTCTCGCACTTCTGGCACTTCATGCAGATGTGCGACTTGAACTGGGCGTTGAAGTCCTTCGGCAATATCGTAGAGAACAGGTCCTTGCCGGTCCAGTACTCCCTGCCGTTCTCGATGATCGGCTCGGGCAGCTTGTTCTCGCCCATCTTGGACACTATGAACAGCGTCTGCGCCTTGTCGAAGCGGGGGTTCTTGTAGGTCAGCTGGAACACCCCGGTGATGTGGTCGTGGATGGCGCCGATGATCGGTCCGCCGAAACGGGGGGACAGGATGTGCTCCTGCACCTTCATCAGGATGTGCGCTTCCGCGCGGGCCTCCTCGCTCTGCAGCACGTGCAGGTTCATCTCGTCCCCGTCGAAGTCAGCGTTGTACGGAGGGCAGACGCACAGGTTCAGCCGGAAGGTCTTGCCAGGCATGACCTTCACCACGTGGGCCATCATGGACATGCGGTGCAGGGAGGGCTGCCTGTTGAACAGCACCACATCGCCGTCCATGAGGTGCCTCTCCACCTTGTAGCCGATCTCCAGTCCTTCCGCCACCGTCTCCGCGTTCTTGTCGGTGACGCGTATCCTGCGGCCATCGCCGCGGATGATGTAGTTGACCCCGGGGGCGTACACGGCGCCCGCGGGCTCGGGGCCGCGCTTGACCATGTTCCGCAGAACTTCCAGGTTGTCCTTGGTTACCATGACCGGCACGGTCAGCTCGCGGGCGGCGAACGTGGGAACGCCGACCTGGTTGATGGACAGCCAGGGGTCCGGGGAGACCACCGTACGGGCGGAGAAGTTCACGCGCTTTCCGGACAAGTTGGAACGGAAGCGTCCCTCCTTTCCCTTCAGCCTCTGCACCAGGGTCTTCAGCGGGCGTCCGCTCCTGTGCCTGGCCGGCGGGATGCCGGAGGTCTGGTTATCATAATAGGTGGTGACGTGGTACTGCAGCAGCTCCCAGAGGTCCTCCACGATGAGCTGGGGTGCGCCCGCGTCCCGGTTCTCCCGCAGCCTCTGGTTGATGCGCAATACGTCCACAAGCTTGTGGGTCAGGTCGTCCTCGGACCGGTCTCCGGACTCCAGGGTGATGGACGGACGAACGGTCACCGGGGGGACCGGTAACGCGGTCAGCACCATCCACTCCGGGCGGCAGGCGTTGGGGTCGATGCCCAACGGGACCAGGTCAGCGTCGGGTATGCGCTCCAGCCTCTCGCGCACTTCCTTGGGGGTCAGCTTGTGGCCGTCCTCTCTGAAGGTGGTCGGTTTATCGAGGGTGATCTTCAACTGCTCCACGCCGCAGTGCGGGCAG
>JAKPZB010000097.1 GCA_029560215.1 Methanobacteriota archaeon
ACCCCCGAATCCTCGGCCATGGCGCCCCAGGGATAGAGTCCCAGTACGGTCCCTCCTGTGCGGAACCACACGATGTCATCATCGCTCTTGGAGGATTTTTTGAACCCCAGTCCCTCGTAGAATGCGGCCGAGCGCTTCAGGTCTTTGACCCCAAGGGTTATTATGCTCACGATGCGGGAGGACATATGTTGTTCATCGTTTTCTATCGAGTTATTGATTTTTATCACTCGCCGGAGTGCGACAGGAAAAAGGAGATCGTCCTCGTTCAATTGGCAATTCCGTTGGACGTTCCCGGCTTTTGAAACGGTATTATATACGCATAACCCATATAATATCTCCAAGGGGCGATGATTTCTTGCGTTTGTGCATGCTGCTGATGAGGACGCCCAGTACCGAGGAGGACAATGCCAGGATCTTCGGGGTCCTTGATCATGTCCAGGGAAGGGACGTCGCGGTCTATCTGCTAGGGGACGGGGTGCTCTGCGCCAGGAAGGGGCAGGCGCCTTTGATAGGAGGAGGGATCGAGAGAGCCCTCTGTTCCGGGGCGAAGGTGGTGGTCGGAGCTCGCGACCTTAGGGCCAGGGGCGTACCGGCGACCGAACTGCTGGACGGACTGGAGGTCGCCGAGGACCTGGAAGGATCGTTCATCGATGACGCCATGGAGCGAGTGGACCGGGTGATCACATGGTGAACCAGCAGAAGACCCTGGGGGTGATGATAATCTCCCCGCCCTTCGGCAATCAGTACGCCGACCACATGTGCCGGACGATCTCCCGGGCCCTGGACAAAGGTTACCGGGTGGAGATCTTCCTTTACGGCGATTCGGTGCACGCGCAGATGAACGCCCAGCGGCCGAAGACGTTCTACCCGGTGGGCAAGGTGCTCAAGGAGCTAATCGACCGGGGAGCGGTGGTCTACAGCTGCGAGATATGCTCCATAGCCAGGGGCTACATAAGCGGGGAGCTGAAGGACGGCAAGAAGGACTATTCGTCCACCAAGGTCATCGAAGGCGTTCAGTTCACCACCATCTTCGGCTTCGCGGAAATGCTGAACAGGGCGGACAAGGTCGTATGTTTCGGAGGTTCCTGAGATGGCCAAGCTGATAATGGACGTCGGGCATGCCCCTTTCGGGCACGAGAACGCCTACGCCGGTTTCTTCGTGACCATGGGCTGGGTGTCCATCGGGAACCAGGGATTCGTGCTGCTGCGCGGCGAAGGGGTCCACGCCGCCCGCAAGGGACAGGGGGACACCATGATGGAGATAGGTCTTCCGCAGACCGAGAAGCTGGTCAACGACATAATAGGTGAGGGGGCCAGGGTCATCGCGGAGAAGGAGGCGCTGCGGGCCAGGAACATTACGCCGGAGATGCTCATCCAGGGAGTGGAGATAATGAGCTCCTCCGAGCTGGACGCCGTGGTGCTGGAGCATGGCGAGCGGGTGCTGACCCTCTAGGTGCGACATGGCCGACGAGGTGGTGGACTGCATGGGGCTGATCTGCCCCCGCCCCCTGTTCGAGACCATCAAGCGTCTGAAGAGGATGCGGGCGGGCCAGACCTTGGAAGTGTTCGGAGACTATCCGCTGTCGCTCCCGGAGATCACGGAGAGCATGGAGAAGCAGGGGCAGGAGCTGGTCTCGGTGACCAACGAGGGCGGCGTCTGGCGGATCGTCATCAGGAAGATCAAGTAGGGGTTGCGATGACCAAGCTCACCCTAGTGGTCTTCTCCGGAGAACTGGACAAGGCGGTGGCGGCCTTCCTCATAGCCAGCCGCGCGGCCGTGGAGGGCTGGGACGTGGTGATGATATTCACCTTCTGGGGGCTGGGGATAATCAGGGACCCGGACCGCAAGTTGAAGAAGAAGGTCACCGCGGAGAAGGTGTTCGACGTGGCCATGCCGCGGGGAGCGGACGACCTGCAGCTCTCCCACATGAAGATGCTGGGCCTGGGCACGTCCATGATGAAGGGCCGGATGAAGGCCAAGAACGTCCTCACGGTGCGGGAGATGATGAAGGAGGCCAAGGAGTTCGGGGTGCGCTTCCTGGCCTGCGGACTTCCCATGGAGCTGATGGGCATACAGAGCGGGGAGCTGGTCCAGGAGGTCGACGAGGTCTGCGGGATCGGCCGGTACCTGGAGGAGGCTAAGGACGCGGACGTGAACCTTTTCTTCTGAGGTTCGGGCCTCCATAATGGACCGTTCGGACCGTCTGGTCCGTTGCATTTTCACCGGGGACGCCGTTTGAATTATCTGCCCTACCCCTCATATCATTAGATATGGACAAGATGCGGGTCGTACTTCATATCCAGATTAGCCTGGACGCCCGGGCTACAGGCTTCGATATCGACATGGGCACCCATTACCAGTTGGCGGAGACCTTCGAACCTGACGGCGTCATCTCCGGGGCGGACACCTTCCTGGCCGCGCCGATGCCGGAGGAGGTCCCGGAATGGTCCTACGAGGTGGCCAAGAACTTCCCCAGCTGCTCCCGCTCGATCATGGCCATCGTGGACAGCAAAGGAAGGGTGCGCAACTGGGGCGGCATAAAGAAGCAGCCCTTCTGGAAGACCCCGGTGGCGTTGTGCTCCCGGTCCACTCCCAAGGAGTATCTGGATTATCTCAAGCGGGAAGACGTAGACGTCATAATCGCCGGCCGGGACCGGGTCGATCTTAAGAAGGCCCTGAAAGAGCTCCGATCGAGGTATGGATCGCGAACCCTGCGCATCGACAGCGGCGGGACGCTATCGGCCATCATGCTCAAGGAAGGCCTGATCGACGAGATCAGCGTCATACTGAGCCCGTGCATCGTCGGGAACCCGGCCACCGCTCATTTCATCAATCCCGCCGTGTCCGAGCTGCCCGAGCCCTGCCAGCTGAAGCTCAGGCACGTGGAGGAGATGGAGAACGGGCTGATCTGGCTGAGATATGATGTGATCAAGAAAAGGAAAAGCTGAGCGTCCCGTTCACAGGGACGGTTCGATCACGTACTTGCACATGTTGAAACCCGCGCCGAAGGTGTCCTTCTCCACCACGCGCAGGGGCATGTGCAGCCTCTCCTCGAATATGGACTCCAGTATGCCCTCGTTCAGCAGGCACAGCGTCTTTCCCACGTCCGGGGCCTTGGAGCAGTCGTACTCGTCCCGAATGATCAGGGTCACCGGGTGCAGCGAGAACACCACCAACTCGCCGAGCTCGTGCATGGCGTAGAACTCCTTGATCTCCTTGATCAGCCCTTCCACGTCGGTGGACTTCATGCGGGTGGATATCTCCGAACCTATCTGCCGGCCGATGTCCTTCAGCACCGGGTCCATGTTGAACCCGATGGCCTCCATGCCGATTACGATGGAGCGGATGGTCCCTTTGAGGAAGGTGCTGGAGGTCCCGATGGACCTGCCGATGGTGTTCGACACCGCCTTCTTCAGCTCCTCCCTGGGCACTACGGAACTGCCGACCGGCCTGGATATCACATAGAAGATCTTGCGGCGGTTGTCCTCCGGATCGTCGCGATAACCGATGAGACCTTCCTTCACCATCTTGTCCAGATGTACGGACAGGGTGCTCTGCGCCTTGCTGGTCAGGACGGCTATCTCGGAAAGGCTGAGGTCTCTCCTCTGCAACTCACTTAAAATCTTCTGGCGGACCGGGTTGGATATCTGTCTAAGTCCGGTGGTCGTTGAATAAACGTCAAAATCCGTGGTCCTGCTGGGCAGAGGTATCGCCGGGTTACTGATTACTGCTCTCGCTAATTAAATCTATCGTAAGGTTACGAACTATCGCCTCCGGCATAACTTAATTAGATTGCCAACCCTCCCGTGGACGAGAGAAGATGAAGATCAGGATCGACGGCAAGGTCAGCGATATCAGGGCGGTCTGGTGCGAGGAAGGCGTGGTCCGGATGTTGGACCAGAGGATACTCCCGCACCGGGTCGAGGTCCTGGGCTTCCGGGACCATCACCGGGTGGCCGAGGCCATCAAGGACATGACCGTGCGCGGCGCCCCGGCCATCGGAGTCGCGGCCGCCTACGGGATGATGCTGGCCGCCAATAACGACGAGGACCTGCAAAAGGCCGCCAAGGAGCTCAAGGGGACGAGGCCTACGGCCCACGACCTGTTCTTCGCGGTGGACCACATGCTGTCCAGGATAAGGGAGGGCGACGACCCGACGGAAGCGGCGGAGGAATACGCCGAGACCATCGTGGAGCGCTGCCGTCTGATCGGGGAGCATGGCGAGAGGCTGATCAAGGACGGCGACAAGATAATGACACATTGCAACGCCGGGGCCCTGGCCACCGTGGACTGGGGGACCGCCCTGGCGCCTATACGGGCGGCCTGGCGCAACGGTAAGGAGATCTTCGTCTACGTTTCCGAGACCCGCCCCCGGTTGCAGGGCATGAAGCTGACCGCCTTCGAACTTCTGAACGAGGGCATTCCCCATGCTATAATACCTGACGGAGCGTCCGGCCACTTCCTGAGAGAGGGGGTGGACATGGTGATCGTGGGGGCGGACCGCATCGCCGCCAACGGCGACTTCGCCAACAAGATCGGCACGTTCGAGAAGGCGGTGCTGGCCAAGGAGCTCGATGTGCCCTTCTACACCGCCGCCCCGCTGTCCACCTTCGACCTGGGCATCAAGCGCGGGGAGGACATACCTATCGAGTATCGGGGGGAGGAGGAGGTCACCGTGGTGGACGGCGTGCGCATAGCGCCGCAGGGCTGCAAGGCGCTCAACCCAGGCTTCGACGTCACCCCGGCCAAATATCTGAGCGGCATCATCACCGAGAGCGGGATATTGAAGCCGGAGGACATCGCGAAGAGGTTGAGGGGGGCGAAGCTGTGAAGCAGGCGATGATGGACGTGGTGCGTTACGGAAGACTGCTGTACGAGAAGGGACTGACCAGCGGGACCGGCGGCAACATCAGCGCCCGCGTAGGGGACATCATGGTCATCACTCCCTCGGGGTCGTGCAAGGGCATGCTGGACCCCACCGAACTGGTGACGGTGGACATCGCCACCGGAAAGGCGGCGAACGGTAAGCCTTCCATGGAGACGCCTTTCCATCTGGCCGCCTATCGCAGGAGGCCGGACGTGAACGGGGTGGTGCATGTGCACCCCCGCTTCTGCACCGTGTTGGCCTGCGCCGGGATCCCGGTGGACCCGGCCCTGACCCCGGAGGGGCTGATGGTCCTGGGAAGGAGAGTGCCGTTGATACCCTACGCCACGCCCGGGACCGACGACCTGGCGATGAGGCTGGGCCGGGAGGTGGAGACCGCGGACTCCTTCCTCCTGGAGAGTCACGGGGCCATCGCGGTGGGGAAGGACCTCAAGGACGCCTTCCACCGGATGGAGACGCTGGAGGCCCACGCGGAACTGCAATACCACCTGGCGGTCCTGGGAAAAGGTCGGCCGTTGCCGGCGGACGAGGTCCGGCGCATACTGAAGGAGTGATCTAATGATACTTGTCACCAAATGGTTCGGGGTCTTCCTGTGCGAGGGCGATGAGGTCCGCCGGTTCAAGCTCTTCGAGAAGGAGCCGAAGCTGGTGGCCAGGAAGCTGGCCGCCGTGCAGCGCGGTGAGATACTTCCAGAGGAGAGGGAGCTCGCCGTCAAGCGCATGAAGGTGGCCGACGCCCGCCTGAAGCCGCTCGGCAAACCCATGGTCTTCGATTCCTCGTTCATAAGGCCGGAGAGCTACGGGCTCACGCCGGACCTGATGCAGAAGGTGATGCTCGAGCTGGGGAAGATACGGGTACGGGAACCGCTCAGCGAGGACCGCTCCATCGCTCAGGCCATACGGGCCACTGACGACCTCATCGAGGAGATCAACCTTCTGAGCGAGCGGTTGCACGAGTGGTACGGGGTTTACTTCCCGGAACTGGGCGATTTCGCGGTCGACGCGGAATACGCTCGCCTGGTGTTCGAGATGGGGGACCGCCAGGTGATAATGGACCATCTGGGCGTTTCGCTCGAATCGGTGGGAACCGACCTGGTGGACCGGGACCTGGAGGTCATCCGTGGTCTGGGCGGGACTCTGTACGAGCTGTACAAGAGGAAGGAGGCCCTGGACGCCTACATCCTGGAAGGAATGGACCGGGTGGCGCCGAACCTCTCGGCTCTCCTCAACCCCAACCTGGCCGCCAGGCTGATATCCCTGGCCGGCGGACTGCAGCGCCTGGCCAAGCTTCCCTCGTCCACCGTTCAGCTCCTAGGAGCGGAGAAGGCCCTGTTCCTGCACCTGCGCTCCGGGAAGCGCCCGCCGAAGCACGGCGTGATATTCCAGCATCCCTGGGTGAACCGTTCGCCGTATTGGCAGCGGGGGAAGGTGGCCAGAAGCTTGGGCGGAAAGATAAGCATAGCCGCCAAGGTCGACGCCTACCGCGGCGAGTTCATAGCCGATCAGCTGAAGGAGCAGATGGAGAAGCGGGTGGCGGAAATCAAGGAGAAATACCCCGATCCGCCGAAGAGGGAGCAGCGCCAGCAGGGTCGTCCGCCGCAGAGGCAGGGGCAACGCCCTAAATATTACCAGAATCACCGTCGATAAGAAATTATATAAACGCAACGTCAATTCCCTCCACTGGTAGCTATGTCGTGGACTCAACAGGAAGTCAGGGAGCTCAAGGAAGGCAGATACATGCTCATCGACGGGGAGCCCTGCAAGATCATCAGCATATCCACCTCCAAGCCCGGGAAGCACGGAGAAGCGAAATCCAACATCGATGCCATCGGCATCTTTGACAACCGCAAGCGTCAGATCGTTCACCCGGTCAAGCACAAGGTGCAGGTGCCGATGATCGACAAGCGCAAGGCGCAGATCCTCTCCATCTCCGGCGACGAAGTGCAGCTGATGGACCTGGACAACTACGAGACGTTCCAGTTGCCCATACCCGAGGAGTACAAGGGTCAGCTCACCGCGGGGGAGGAGATCATGTACATGATCGCCATGGACCGCCGCAAGATCACCAAGGTGTGAGCCGGTCCGGTTATCTATGGCCCGAAGCGACTCGTTCGCCCTGGCCAATTCCACCTTCGAGGAGGCGGAATTCGTCATCCTGGGGGTTCCGTACGACGGCACCACCCGCTTCCGCTCAGGCACGCGCAAGGCCCCTACGGCCATCCGTAAGGCCTCCCGCCTTTTCGACCCCTATCTTTTCGAGCACGACCTGGACGTATCCACCGCCAGGGTGCATGACGCGGGCGATCTCGATTGCGGATCGTCCTGCGAGGACATGTTCAAGGCCGTGGAGAAGGAGACGTCCCGGATCGTCAAGGCCGGAAAGTTCCCCATCCTCATGGGCGGGGAGCGCAGCATCACCTATCCTTTCGTGAAGGCTTACCAGGAAGTGGGCGTCATCTCCATCGACGCGCACCTGGACTTCGAGATGCAGGGGGACCGCAGGTTCGACCACGCCTGCACCATGCGCAAGGTCGCCGATGTGGTGGGCATAGAGAACGTGGTGCCCTTCGGAGTGCGCTCCATCTCCAAGAGGGAGATCGGCCATGAGATGCCCAACTACGTGGACGCGTACCAGATCCAGGAGATGGGCGTGGTCAATTCCTGGAAGAAGGTGCTGAACATGATGCGCCGGGAGCGCGTCCTCCTCAGCCTGGACATGGACGGCATTGATCCCGGGTTCGCCCCGGGCACCTCGCGGCCGGAACCGTTCGGCCTCACTGGCTACGAGGTCAAGCGCTGCATTGACATGCTCGGGGACCGCATGGTCGGCTTCGACATCTCGGAAGTGCTTCCGTCCCACGATCCCGGAACCACGGCCGCTCTGGCCGCCCGGATGATCATGGAGGTCGTGGCCATCGTCCATACCAGGCGGGGCGAGAGATGATGGACCTCGCGCCGCTCATCTCCGCCTTCGTTCTTATTTCGCTCACCGAGCTGGGCGACAAGACCATGATCGCCGTGATCACCCTGTCCTCCAAATACCCCAAGCGCACGGTGTTCCTGGGCTCGTTCCTGGCCCTGGCCGCGGTGACCGCCGTGGGAGTGGTCATCGGCGAGGTGCTCTTCCAGTTCGTGCCGTCCTGGATCGTCGGCCTGGCCGCCGGGGTGGTCTTCATCGCCTTCGGGGTGATCACCCTGGTCCGCAAGGAGGAGGAAGAGGAAGAGGAGGTCAAGGACAAGGGACGCTGGGGCGGTTTCCTCACCGCCTTCGGCTTCGTGGCGCTCATGGAGCTGGGCGATAAGACGCAGCTTTCCGTCATCACCCTTTCCGCGGAGTCCGGGGCGGCCCTCATGGTGTTCCTGGGAGCCGCTCTGGGATTCCTCTGGCTGGTCGTGCTGGAGGTCTCCCTGGGGAAGGTCATCGGGGATAAGGTCCCCAAGGACTACATCCGCGTCGGGAGCGGTCTGGTCTTCATCATCTTCGGGATTATCTTCCTGGCCCAGCAGTTCCTCTGATCAATCCTCTAGGAGCTCCCGGACCACCTTCTCGCACTCGTCGCCGCAGCGTTTGGCGATGCTTTCGTCCTTTCCCTCGGAGTAGATGCGGAATATCGGTTCCGTTCCCGATGGACGGACCAGGCTCCAGCCTCCGTCAAAGAATATCTTGATGCCGTCGGTCACGTCGGTGCGTTGATCGGCAAAATACGCTTCCACCTGCTCCAGCACCCATTCCTTCTTGCCCTCCGGACAGGACAGCTTCCTCTTGTCCAGGCAGTAACGAGGGACTTCCTTCAGAAGTTCGGAGAGCGGACCCTTCTTGGCGATGATCTCCAGCATCTTGGCCATGGTCATGGCCGCATCCCGGCAGTACTGATGCTCCGGGAAGATCAGGCCTCCGTTCTCCTCCCCGCCGAAGACGGCCTGAACCTCCATCATGCGCCTGGCGACTATCGGTGCCCCGACCTTGGTGTAGATGACCTGGCCGTTGTGCTTTTTGACCACCTCCTCCAGACAGGAGGAGGTGCTGACCGGGGTGACCACTATTCCGCCCTCGTTCTCTTGGACGATGTGCGACGCGACGACGGTGAGCGACTGATCGCCGTAGACGTAGTTACCCTGGTCGTCCACGAATATGGTGCGGTCGGCGTCGCCGTCGTGGGCTATGCCCAGATCGGCGCCGGTGGCCTTGACCACCGCCACCAGGTCCTTGAGGTTGTCAGGCGTCGGTTCGCTGGGATGCCCCGGGAACGTTCCCTGAGGATTGCCGTTGAGAGTGATGGCCCGAACGCCCAACGAGTCGAGAAGCCCGGGGGATGTCACCGCCCCGGCGCCGTTGGCGCAGTCCAGCACCACGTTAAGCTTGGCCTCGGCGATCTTGAAGCGGTCCACCGCCCGGCCAATGGCGTTGGCGTAGGACGATCCCACACCGTCCAGATGGGTGATCTTTCCCACGTCCTTCCAGGAAGGGAGGGCGAACTCCCGGTCGCCGTAGATGCGCTCGATGACCTCCTCCTTCTTCCTGGGCATCTCCGTGCCGTCGTGATCGACGCACTTGATCCCGTTGAACTCCGGGGGATTGTGGGAGGCGGTTATCATCACCCCTCCCTTCACCCCGGAATTCTTAACATAATACTGAAGGGCCGGCGTGGGCAGCATTCCCAGGTCCACCACGCTGGAGCCGGCGGAGGTGATCCCCCCGGAAACCAAAGAGCGCAGCATGTCGCCGGAGGTGCGGGAATCGGTGGCTATGGCCACCCGACCCTGCATGAAGGTGCCGATGGCCCGTCCCACATCAAGCGCCAGTTCGGCGCTCATGTCCTGGTTTATCACTCCGCGCACGCCATTGGTGCCGAACAGCTTGGTCATCACATCACCTGGGGCGGTCCCGCTGGGCCACGATCAGGATGTGGATGATGTCGGCGGAGTCCTTGAAATTGTCGGCGGAGTTCTCCACCCCGTGCAGAAGGTCCCGCATCAGATATATGGCGCGGGCGTCCATGTTGGACAGGAAGAACTCCTTCTTCATCATGAAGTACATATCGTCCATGACGTGCTCGGAGTCCTCGATGTCCGTGCGGGTGCGCAGCACCAGGTCGTTGTTGACGCCCAGGTTGTCCACGCAGATCTTGAGCCCCTTGGCCATCTTCTCCAGCTCCACGGTCATGGTGTTGAACTTCTTCCATATCTCCAACGGTACCGGGATCCCGATCTCCAGCACCAGCTGCAGGTTCATCCCGGCCTCCTTGCACCAGTCGGCCGCGTAATCCATGCGGCGGACCAGATGCAGCAGGTCCTCCCGGTTCTTCTCCTCCAGGTCCCCGCGGGAGAGCTCTTCCGATAAGGATTGCTCGCGGGCGTCGGCGGCCTTCTCGGCCAGGAAGGAGCGCTTCAGGGCGTCCAAGGCCTGTTCCCTCTCCCCGCGGCAGAGCATGCTCATGGCCCGGTTGAACTCGATTATGGTGTCGCCCACGTCCTGGGCGTGGCCGCGCATATCCCTGGATACCACTGATTCTCGGCGCGAATAGAACCATTCCAGCAACGATGTCCTGTCACTCAAGCTTGATCGCCTCTTGCACTCCGTCTTCCGGTCTGGGATAGAGCACCGCGGCTTTGGGATTCACCGCTAGATACACTTCCTTTTCGATAGTTAAAAGGTTTTCGTCCAAGGTGGCTGAATCGAAGTCCACCTCCTCCTCGTCCTCAGTGTTGGCCGTGATGCGCCAATACGTTCCCATGTAGGTTATGGCGGTCACCTTGGCCCGCATGCCTTCGTCCGCCGGGAAGACGAACTCCGGGCGCACCGATATGACCACCGCGTCGCCCACCGGATGGTCGGTCTGGTTCACCTTGACCCGGCCGCCGTTCCTCAGCTCGATCACCGAGATGCCGTCCTTGATCTCCAGCACCCAGCCCTCCAGCAGGTTGGTCTCCCCGATGAAGTTGGCGGTGAATATCTTCTTGGGACGGGTGTACAGCTCCTCCGGCGTCCCCGTCTCCACCACCGTCCCGGCGCGCATCAGCACGATGCGGTCCGATACCGACTGCGCCTCCTCCTGGTCGTGGGTGACGTGGATGGTGGTCAACCCCAGTTCCTTCGCCAGGCGGCGCAGCTCGTACCGCAGGTCCACCCTGACCCGGGAATCGAGGGCGGAGAGCGGTTCGTCCAGCAGCAGGAGCTTGGAGCCGGAGGAGAGCGCCCTGGCCAGCGACACCTTCTGCTGCTCCCCTCCGCATAGCTCATCGGGCAGCATGCCCATCTTGTCCAGCAGCTTCACCATTTCCAGGAAGCGCCTGGAAATTCGCGACTGGTCCTCGGGCGGCAGGTCCTTGGCCCTGGGTCCGTACGAGACGTTGTCCTGAACGGTGAGGTGGGGGAACAGCGCGATGTTCTGAAATACGTAACCGATGTCCCGGTCCTCGACGGGCACCCCGGTCATGTCGTTGCCGTCGATGTAGACCTTGCCCTCGGAGGGTTCGATTATGCCAGCTATCATGCGGATGAGGGTGGTCTTGCCGCAGCCCGAGGGGCCCAGGATGGTCACGTACTCCCCGTCGGCCACGGTCAGGTCGACCTTGTCCACGGCGGTCACCGGACCGTAGCGCTTGCCCAATCCCACCAGCCTGACCTCGACCATCATTCCACCTTCAGCTCGTTCTCCAGGCCGTTCGGCGGCATGGGGAAGACCGTGCCCTTGGACTCCTCCCAGTAGATGTCCACTAGGTCGCCGGGAGCGATCTTCCCCTTGCGCCACGACGGGACCTTGGAAGACAATCTCTGTCCGTTGTCCGTCATCAGGTCCACATGCAGGTTGCGTCCCTCGAATATTATGCGTTCCACCTTCGCCTTCAGATAGCCTTTCCTTTCCTTCGATATGTCTGTGTTGCCGATCTTGACCCCCAGCACGGCGGTCGATCCCGGCCTGAGCTCGGAAGGGCGCCCTTTGAGCACGGTCCCCTCCGGCGTCCTGATGAGCGTGTAGGGGCTGGACTGCAGCACCTCCCCGGTGAAGAAATTGGACTGGCCTACGAAATTGGCCACGAAGGGGGTGGCCGGCCGGTCCCACACCTCCTTGGGAGTCCCGATCTGCAGTATCCGGCCCTCCCGGATCACCGCCACCCGGTCGGCCATGACCAGCGCCTCGTCCTGATCGTGGGTGACGTGTATGGCGGTCATTTTCAAGGTCTTCACGAGCGAGCGGAGCTCGGTGCGCAACGATATGCGCAGCCTAGCGTCCAGAGCCCTCAGCGGCTCGTCCAGCAAGAGCAGGTCCGCCCCGGAGGCTAGCGCCCGGGCCAGCGCCGTCCGCTGCTGCATCCCCCCGCTGAGCTCCCGGGGATAGGCGTCGGAACGCCCGGATAACCGCACGAGGTCCAGCATGCTGATGAGCACCTGTTCCTTGATCTTCTCGTCCGCCCCCCGGATGTCCAGACCGAACATGATGTTCTCCTCCACGGTCAGCTGCGGGAAGAGAGCGTAGGTCTGCGATAGCAGGGCGGCCTTGCGTTCCTCGACCTCCAGGTCGGTGCATTCCTTGCCGTCGAATAATATCTTCCCCTCGTCCGGAGCCAGCAGCCCCGAGATCATGCGCAGGAGGGTGGTCTTGCCGGCGCCGGTCGGTCCCAGCACGCATAGGTACTCGCCGTCCTTGACCTCCAGGTCCAGACCGTCGGCCGCCTTGATGTCACCGTACGATTTGCGGAGCCCCTCTAGCTTCACGTCAGGCATCAGCGGGACCTCCGGTTAGTAATGTAACGGAGGGCGAGCATGAACGCGAAGGACACCATGATCAGTACTATGCAGGCCAGCCCGGCGGTGTAGTAGTCTGGGACAGTTTGCTTAATCAGTTTGACGATGTACACCGGCGCGGTCTGGGCGCTGGCGACCACCGCCTGCGTGGCGCCAGTTTCGCCCAGGCTGCGGGTGAAGGCCATGATGGCCCCGGCCAGGATGGAGCTCTTGATCATGGGGTACAGCACGCGACGGAAGGCCTGCACCGGTTTGGCCCCCAGCGTCCGCGCCGTCTCCTCATACGCCGGATCGACCTCCTCCACCGCCCCCGCGACGTTCCTGACTACCAGGGGATAGGTGAAGGCCACGTGGGCCAGGATGATCAGCAGAACGTCATAGGTGGGTATCAGGTTCTGCCCTGTCCAGAAAACGCCCAGCGAATATCCGAGGGCGGCGGTGGGGACGATGAGCGGAACGTTCACCAGAACGTCCAGCACCTCAGGGAGCTTTCCGGTGCGGTTCTTGGCTATGTACAATGCCAGGGGTACGCCGAGCGCGATATCGATGACCGTCACCACTCCGGCCACCAGGAAGGAGAACATCAGGCTCTCTGCGAACGGCCCCCAGTCAAAGGATGATGGCTCCACCGAGACCACGTAGGTGAAGATGAAGAAGGACGGAATCAGGACGAATACCACCAGGAAGAACACGGCGAGGCCGTCCTTGGTCTTGGGGAACCAGCCGCGGGAGAACAGCCTCTCCGGACGGGGCCAGATCCTGCCCATAGGCAGGTGCACCTTCATGATGACCAGCTTGATCACCACCAGCAGGACCAGGGACAGCAGGATCAGCAGAATGCTGACGAAGGCAAGGGGCGCTGCCAGATCGGGATTTATCTCCAGATTGTCCTTCCAGTCCCCTATCAGGGTGGGGCCAGTGGCGAAGCTTCCCGGATTGGCCATAGTGGCCAATGCGATCATCGTCCCGCCGGTCTCGCTGAGGCTCCTGGCAAAGCACAGTATGATCCCAGTGACCAGGCCTGCTCTAAAGAGCGGAAGGGTGATGGTCCGGGCGGCCGACAGCGCGCTGGCGCCGAGCGTCCGACCGGCCGTTTCATAGGTCTGATCGATCTGCACCAGGATGGCCGAGAGCGAGCGCACCATGTACGGATAGGAGAACACCACGTGGAGAAGGACGATGAGAAGGAACGGCGAGCTTACCGCGTTCAGAGCGAACGAGGGGGCGGCCAGGCTCTCCGGGGTCACCGCGAAGAATATGGCGCTCGAGAAGCCGAGGGCGGCCGTGGGCACCGCCAGGGGCATGTCGATGAGCGTGTCGAGCAAGGCCTTCCCGCGGAACTCCTTGCGCACCATCATCCAGGCCATCGGCAGTCCCACCAGGATGTCGATGACCGTGACGATCCCGGCTATCTCGAAAGAGGCTATGATGGAGTCGATGATGAGGTCCAGCATGGCCGGGTCATTGAGAACGAACTTCTCGATGGACCCCCAGTCGGTCAGCGCGTAGCTGAGGATGTAGACCGTGGGAAGTATGACGAAGAACAGGAAGAACAGGATGATGAAGGCGGTCCAGCCGGTACGGAACCTCTTCCGGCTGATCACCGTTATCAGGGAATCCATTTTGCTTCCTGCCAGACCTTCACCCCAGGCTGTTTGGAGAAAACTGTGATGGAATATATACCTAGTGCAAGCGTTCACGGCTATGGCTGAAGGAAAGCCAGGACCCTTCCCTGCACCGCTTCCCCGTCGGCGACCTGAGCCCCGGGGCCTAGCAGGCAGTCCTTGACCCGACAGCCCCTGCCCACCTTGGCGCCCTCCATGAGCACCGACCGCTCCACCGTGGAACCTTCCGAGATGGACGAGCCTGGAAGGGCACAGACGTGAGGACCGATGACGCAACCGTTGAGGTCCGTCCGGTCCAGATAGTTGAGGCCGATGACCTTCGCCTCTCGCTTGCGAGCCCTGTCCATCGAGCGTCCGTGCTCCAGGAGCTCCGACTGCGCCCGCAGATAGCTCTCCGGGGTGCCGCAGTCCACCCAGTAGCCCTGGAAGCGATAGCCGTGCAGCCCCCTGTCCAGGATGCTGGGGAACACCTTCCTCTCCAGCGAGACCACTCCCGAAGGTATGTGGTCCAGCAGCTCTGGTTGGAACACGTACACCCCGGCGTTGATCAGATCGGAGATGGCCGTGCCGGGGGCGGGCTTCTCCTGGAAATCGATTATCCTCTCCCCGTCCATGCCGACCACTCCGAAGGCGGAGGGATCGGGCACCTGCCAAAGGGACAGCGTGCCGATGCCCCCATGCCGGCGGTGGAACGCCAGGAGGTCGCGCAGGTCCAGCGAGCTGATTATGTCCCCGTTGAAGCAGAAGAAGGTGTCGTCCAGATGCTGCCTCACGTTGCGTATCGCCCCGCCGGTGCCCAGCGGTTCCTCCTCGTTGACCAGGACGATCCGCCGCCCGCAGTCGTGCTGGCGGAAGAAAGATTCCAGCTGGTCCTTCATGTAGCTGACCGCCAGGACCACCGTGTCGACCTCCTCGGGAAGGGAGTCGATGATGTGCATGACCATCGGACGGTCCAGAAGGGGAAGCAAAGGTTTGGGCGTGGAGAACGTCAAAGGCCTAAGCCGGGTGCCCATGCCCCCGGCCAGGATCAACGCTTTCATGGCAAAATCAGAACGGCGCGATGCTGACCACGTTGTTGCCGCGCAGGATGACCGTGCCAAGGCGGCGGGTCTGGTCCGCGGTGCGCTCCTCGGTCTCCTCCAGCACCATGTTCATGTACTCGTCGTAGCCGGTGAGCTTGCCTTCCAGGACGCGGTTGTCCTTGAGCAGGAGCGAGACCTTCTTGTTCAAGGTCTTCTCCATGAGCGCGAGGGGCATTACCATTTTATCACTCCCGTAGGCATTGAACGGTTGCATTTAAACCTTTTCGCCTGGGTTGGCCGCTTCAGAGCTTGAGCGCCGACGGCCAGCTGTCGCTGGCGAGCTCCTTCCCGCACCGCACCAGGTCCTCCTGCAGGTCCACGTGGGACAGGTTGACCAGGGAGACCGGGTTGGGACGGAGATACCAATAGGTGGACATGGTGGGGGGTATGCGGGTGAGGGACCAGCTGAGAGGGGTCGTGCCTACTGCTGCTTCTGCTTGGATTCCATCCACTCCTTTATCTCTTCCTTCTTCGTTCCCAGCCCGAACTTCTCGGAGAACTCGCGAGTGGTGCTTAGCAGGAGCGACTGGCCGACATGCTTGCCGGTGACCAGGCCCATCTGCCTCAATGCCTTGACCCTCTCGTAGACGCCCGAGCCCAGCATCTTCACCAGGTCGCTCTGCAGGATTGGCTGGTTGTAGGCGATTATGGAAGCGGTCTTCAGCACCTCCGGGGACATCTCCAGGTCGGCGAAGGGCAGGGCGTACTGATTGTACTGCTGGCGCAGCTGGAGCGAGTAGCGCTGCCCGATCTTGGCGATCTCGAAGGCCGTCCCGCGCTCCTCGTACTCCTTGTCCAGGCGCCTGATCTCCTTGCGCACCGCCTCTGGACCGATGCCGCAGATGTCCGCTATGTCCGCCGCCCGCAGGGGCTGGGACGCCGCGAACAACACCGCTTCCACCGCCCGCTCCAACTCACATCACCATCTTAGCCTGGATGGCCAGGGCCTCGGCCTGCGTTCCGTCCACCAGCTGGGCGATCTCCCAGGGCAGCTTGATCTCCAGGTATATCTGGCCGTAGGGAAGCTCGTCCTGCCACAGCGATATCTTGCCGGCGCGGGCCAGGAAGAGCAGGGAGACGAACACCTTGATGCTGTCCTCCTTGTCATCCTCGAAAAGGTCCTCCAGGGCGATCGGGCCGGAGCCGCAGCGCTCGATGCGCGCCCAGGTCTCCGCCACGTCCTTCTCCTGGTCGTCGCTGTGCGCCTTGCCATCGAACCTTTCCTGGGCCTTGAGCAGCTGTTCGCGCACCCTCTGCCGGTTCAGGGCGATCTCCACTTCCTGCTGGGCGGTGTCGAAGGCGTCCAGCAGGTCCACGAGCGAGACCGGGCGGGTGCAGCGGTGGCGCACGACCTCGGTGAGCTCGACGCAGTCCGGCACATCCAGGTCTATGGAGGGAAGGGGGTGCTCCACGAACTGGTCGAACGATTCGGTGTCCCATTCCCCGAAGTACAGCTCCTCCCTTCTCTCGTTGAGGGAGAGCACCTCACGGGACTGCAGGTGCAGAATGCTCCAGGCCATGTGCATGAGCTTTCCGGCCACGATGAAATCGACCTCCTCGGTGTGCATCCTCTGGCCGTAGAGCTTGGCGAACTTCATGAGGTCCACGTCCCAGGGGTCCAGGTCGTTGCTGAGCACCAGCTCGAACACCAGCTGCAATGAGCGGTCCAGAGGCTCGCGCCCGGCGATCTGCTTCTCCTCCTCGGCGGAGCGCAGCAGCCCCAGGTAGCGGTCGATCTTTTCCGCCCCGCGTCCCTCGTCGATCAATGCCTTGTGGAACATGAGATGTCCCAGCACGTTGTCCAAGCTCGCAGACTCGATCATTCCCCATCCCTCCTGGCCTTTTCCTCTGGCAGGCCCATCTCCTTCTCCAGCTCGCTGAAGTCGCCGATGTTCGGCTTGAATATGACGTTGGATATGCCCCCCGCCGGCTTTGTCACCCCAATAATATGGTCGGCCTTGTTCAGGGTGACCTTTCTCAGGGATATCTGCACGAACTGGGCCGTGGCACTGCTCTTCTTGACCCGGCTCGCCACCATCTCGGCGTTCACCGCGTCCAGGAACATGTCCACCTCGTCCAGCAGATAGAAAGGGGAGGGCTGCCACTCCTGCAGCGCGAAGATGAAGGCCAGCGCGGTCAGGCTCTTCTCCCCCCCGCTCAACGCCTCCAGTCTGAGCACCTTGCCATTGCGGGGCCGGGCCTTGATCACCAGCCCGCCCTGGAACGGGTCCTGCGGGGCCTCGAGGAGGAGTTCCGCCTCTCCCCCGCCCGAGAGCTCCGCGTACACCTTGCGGAAGTTGGCGTTGACCGCCTCGAACACCTTCAGCAGGTTGACCTTCTTCCTCTCATTGAGCTGGTCGGTGAGGGCCATCAACTGGTCCCTCTGGTCCTCCAGCCTCTTGGTCTCGGCGCGCAGCTCGGCATGCCGGGCCTTCTTCTCGTCATAGTCCTCGATGGCCCTGAGGTTCACGGCCCCCATGCCGCTCAGGGCGTTCTCACAGAGCGTCATCTCGGAGCGGATGTCGTCCATCGAGGGCAGCGGATAGCTGACCACCAGGTTGGTCTGGGAGATCTCCTGCGCTATCTCCTTCAACCTCTCCTCGGCCAAGGCCTTCTTCGTTCCTAGCCCTATCAGGAAGTCGTTGGCCGTCTCCAGCCTTACCATGACCTTCTCCCGTTCGGCCTGGGCATTTCCCTTCTGCTCCACCAGCCTCTCCTTCTCCTCCCGGAGGGCCGTCATCTCCTTGCCCATCGAATCCTCGATCCTCTTGAGGGCCGCCAGTTCAACCTTCAGCTTCGTCTCCCTCTCCATGGCGGCCCTTCCCTGCGCCTCGAGCTGTACGCCCCTTTCCCTGTACTGGGCCTCGAGCCCGGCCGTCTCGTTCAGGCGCCTCTCCAGCTCGGTGACCTGAAGCCGGATGGCCTCGTGCGCCGCGCGTCCCTCTGCCAGTTCCTGCGACGCCTGGACCACGGAGGACTGTATTTCCCTCAACCTCTGCGAGAGTTCGGCGGGGGCTATCTCCAAAAGCCGTTTGGAGCTTGCCTCCCTCTCCTCCCTGAGCTTTGCGAGCCCTTCCTCCAGCTTGGTGACCGCCAGGCCGACCTCGGCCGCCTGGGCTATGGCCCCCTCCCTCTCGGCCTGTTTGGTCGCAAGGGTCTCGGCGACCCGCTTTGAGCGGGCCCTCTGCTCCGTCAGCTGCCGCTGCAGCCCCTCAAGCTCGATGCCCTTCCCCCGGTCGGCCCCTCCGAGCTCGTGGATCTTGGCCTCGAGGTCGGCGACCTCCTGCCGCACGGCCGTGAGCTCCATTGCTACCTTGTCCGCCTGCTCGGTGGCCTTGCGCAGCTCCTCGGCCACCTCGTCGGCCTTTCCCTTGCCTGCCCCGAAGCGCACCTTGCTGCCCTCGACCGTCCCCCCGACCATGGCCCCGGAGGCCTCGATGAGCTCCCCGCCCACGGTCACCAGGCGCACGCCGCCCATCAGCCGGCGGGCCTCCTGGAGGGTGTTGACGACCACGGTGTCCCCGAACACGTACCAGAATGCCGCCCGGTACTTCGGGTCGAAGTCGATGAGATCGATGGCAAACCCTTCGGCCTCCTTCTCGGCCAGGAGGGCCTTGCCCCTGGGCTTTCCATCCAGCATCTTGTTCAGGGGCAGAAAGGTCGCGCGGCCGAGGTCGCCCCTCTTCAGGAAGGCGATGGCCGTGGAGGCCACCTCGTCATCGTCGACCACGATGGACTGCATGCGTCCCCCCGCCGCCACGTTCAGGGCGACCTCGTACTTGGGATCGACGTTGGCAAGCTCCGCGATGGTCCCGTGGATGCCCTTCATCTCCCCGCGGTCCCGGGCCTCGAGCACCGCCCTCACCGCCCTGGTGTACCCCTTGGCCACGTTCGCCGCGGCCTCCTCCTCCGCCCTCAGGTGATTGTACTCCCGGGTAAGGTTCCTCACCGCCTGCTCCAGCTCGTTGGCCATCCTGGACAGCTGGGATTCCCGGTTCTTCATGGCGTGGAACTGCTCCTGCAGCGATCGCAGGGAGCCGCTGGCGTCCTTACCCTGCTTGCCCAGCTCCTTTACCCTCCAATCCAGGTCCTTGACCTCGAACTCCGCTGCCTCCTGCTCCTGTCGCAGCGTCTCCAGCTCGGCCCTCAGGTCCTCGGCCAGCCTTTCCAGCCTTTCCTTCTCCAGGACCTTGGCATGCAGGGCATCGGCCCTCTCCCGGATCCTTTGGTCCCGCTCCTTGATCGCCCTCTCCAGCGTGGACAGCTCCGAATCGTAGGAGCTGAGCTCGCCCTTCAGCTTGGCCTCGTCCCTCTGCAGCCCATTGACCTTGCCCTCCAGGGCCTTGAGCCTTTCGCTTGCCGAGGCCAACGCCGCCTGTTGGGCGTCCCTTTCCTTGAGTAGGGCCTTGCGCTCCTCGAGCAGGGCCGCGAGCCCTTCCTTGACCTCGGAGGCCTGGTCCGTGGAGCGCTCTTTCAGGTCGGCGGCCCTGGCCACCTCTATCCGAAGGGCGTCCATCCGCTCCTTCAGCTCCAGGAACTCCGCTCCGCCCTTCGCCTGGAGCTCCATCTCCTTTCTTTGATAGAGGTCCTCGATGGAGCGGACCTGCGCCTCCAGCTCGGAGCGGCGGAGCTTCCAGGCCTCGATGTCCTTGGAATAGGAGTCGATCTGCTCCCCTATGCTCTTGATCTCCGCCTCCGCCCCTTCCCTGCGCTTGTGGGCCAGACGGG
>JAKPZB010000105.1 GCA_029560215.1 Methanobacteriota archaeon
GTGGAACACCACATTTACCAGGTGGTGCATGCCCGGGTTCGTCCCGAAGATCGTCACGTCGAGCATGTGCGACAGCCAGGTGAGCGGGTGCCAGTTGGAGGCGTAGCCGGAGAGCGAGAAGGCCCACCGGGCGCCTTCCAGCGTGAGGCCCGAGGTGACCATGGCATTGTCCCTGACGTACTTCGGGTCGTCGAAGAGGATGTACCCGAAGCCCGTGACCTGCCAGTACACGGCGAGCACCACCGCGGCCAGGACGACCATGAGGCCGGCCGGGAGGTGCTTCTCCCACCTCGAGAGACGTACATCTGTCATTGTTTTTCTTTCCGGTGCCTTACCTTCCGCTCAAGCTCACGGAAGGCCTCGCTGCCCCTGATGCCTTCCAGGTCCGGGTCGGTGCCGAGCAGTTTCACGTCTTCAAATCCCAGGTCCACGGCCCGGGCGATCGACTGCAGGGCCTCGCCACGCCTGCCCTGCCGCGCCAGGACACAGGCGATGTTGTAATGATTATCCGGGTTTTCAGGTTCCCTGCCTAGCACCTTTTGGAGGGCATCCAGACCTGCGTCGAAATCACCAAGCATGACATGGAGCACGGCAAGGGACCGGAGGGCAGCGAGATTGTCGGGATCGGCCGCTACCTCCTTCATGAGCTGGGCTATGGCAGCCTTGCCTTGTTCAAGCTGCGCCTGCGCCAGATTCCGGTACTTCACGGACTCCTGCTGGTCAGGGTCAAGTCTCAGGGCCTTGTCAAGAACCTTGAGCGCCTCGCCGGGCCTGCCCGCTCTCAGGAGTGCCTGGCCCAGTTTTCCGTGCGCGAGAGCCCGGTCTTGAGGGTCTGTCCTGTCCACGACTGTTCCCAGGAACGGATTCATATCCGCCTCGTCGAGCACCTCTGCATACACCCGCGCCGCATCGAGGTGCCTTCCCCGTGACAGGAGAACATTGCCCACGTTCAAACCTGCATTCATTGCCAGGTGTGCCTGCCTGAGGCTGAAGAGCCCGGGATTCATGGTTCTTACGATCCCCAGGGCCATGTCGACATCTCCCATGATGGCGGCGAAACGGGCGATGTCGTATTTCCGGTAAAAACCCGCATCATCGAAAGATGCGGCAACGGTGTGCCCGGAGCGCTGGTACGGCACGCGCCGTGACAGGAAGATGCTTGCTGAGGGGCCGTAGTGGACGAGCCTCCAGTCAGCCGAAGCCCTG
>JAKPZB010000113.1 GCA_029560215.1 Methanobacteriota archaeon
CTTCCTGCCCGGCGTGGCCTCCTTCCGCACCATCGAGCAGAACCACCGGCTGGCCATGCGACCGGAGGCCCAGACCCTCGTTCTGGACGGCAACCCCGTGCACGAGGACATGATGGATGCGCTTACCGTGGTCAAGAAGGATATATTCTCGATCCAGGTGGTCCTGGACCGCCACCATCGTATCTACAAGGCCGCTGCGGGCGATCTGCATAAAGCGTTCCGGCAAGCGGTGGAATGGGCCGATGAGGTCTTCTCGATCACCATAAAGCAGCGTTACGACGCGGTGATCACCGTCGCCCCGTACCCCATGGATGTGGACCTGTACCAATCGCAGAAGGCCATCGACAACGCCAAGTGGGCTCTGAAGGACGGTGGCACCCTGATCCTAGTCGCCAAGTGCCGCGAGGGCATGGGGGATGAGACCTTCGCCAAGCAGCTCTCGGCGTCCAGGGACAAGCGGAGGGTGCTCAAGAACCTGGAGAAGGAGTACAAGCTTGGGTACCATAAAGCGGCCAAGGTGGCCGAGGTGATGTGCTCCGCCGACCTTTGGGCGGTCACCGCCCTCGAACCTCAGAAGCTCGAGGGAATGGGCATAGTTCCCTTCGGCACTTTGCAGGCGGCGGTCGATTCGCTCCTGAAGGAAAAGCCAAAGGCCCAGATCCTGATTCTCCTGGACGGTAGCGTGACCGTGCCGAAGGTGCGTGAAGATGAGTGAGACCATCGAGGCGAGCAACCTCCGCAGGATGAAGAAGGAGCTGATGACCTGCACCTACTGCGGGTTCTGCAAGAGCGTGTGCCCGACATTCCAGAGAGTGGGCTGGGACCCTTCGGTGGCCCGGGGACGTATGGTTCTTGCTTACGGACTTCTGCAGAAGGAGGTCCCGGCCGATCCGTCCGTCCTGGAATACCTTTACCAGTGCACCACCTGCAAGGACTGCGAGAGGAGATGCCCCTCCAAAATATCCGTGGTTGACGTGGTGGAGAGCGCCCGGCGGGACCTGGTGGCCGCGGGGCACATGCTCCCCAAGCACAAGGCTATGGCGGACAAGGTGGCCGAGACCGGCAATCCTTACGGCGAACGGAAGAGCGTCCCGGAGACGCTTGGATCGAAACCGAAAAAGGCCAAGGTCGGCTACTTCGTCGGTTGCACCGCCGCGTACCGCGACCGGGCGTTGGCGGACGCCACGCTGTCGATATTGCGCAAGCTGGGAGAGAACTTCACCCTCATCGAGGAGAACTGCTGCGGTTCGGTACTGCAGCGCATCGGCGTGGACGAGGAAGAGGTGGAAAAGCTCTGGGAGAAGAACGTGAAAAGCATCCGTTCCCTGGGAGTTGAAAAGGTCGTCTTCTCCTGCGCCGGATGCTATCGCATGTTCAAAGAGGAGTACCCCAAGAAGCTGGACCTGGGGTTCGAGGTCCTCCACATCACCGAGTATCTGGCCTCGAAGGACCTGAAACTGAAACCACTGGACGGCGTCATCACCTATCACGACCCCTGTCATCTGGGACGGCATTGCCAGGTGTACGACGCTCCCCGCGAAGTGCTGGCCAAGATCCCTGGCGTCCGCTTCAGGGAAATGCCCCGCAACCGGGAGACGGCGGCGTGCTGCGGTGGCGGGGGAGGCGTCCGTTCCGCCTATCCCGAGCTCTCCAAGGAGATAGCCGCCCGGCGGGTGGACGAGGCGTCCTTCGCCGATATGCTGGTCACCACCTGCCCGTTCTGCGTGAACAACCTGAGGACCGGCGCCTCGGGACGAGCCTCGCCGGAGATAATCGACCTGGTGCAATTGGTCGATAGGCTGCTGTGAGGGGACATGGCCAGAGTAAGGACCTATCGAAATTACCAGGAGGCCTGGGGGGAGTGGCGCCGACTGGGAATTCCGGACCGGGCGTTCACCAGGTTCGACCTGGCCTCTAGGCAGTTCATTTTCATCGATTCTATTGCTCTGGATGAAGCCACCGCCCTCCGCGAGGAACTGATGCCCAAGGGCGTGACGGTGCTGCCGTGCCGAGGAGACCGCGCGTTGATCGCCATCGCCCCCCTGGCTCTGGAAGACCTTCTACTGACCGAGGCGTCGCCGAGGCTCGTGGAGATCGGTGAGGCGCTCCGTTTCCGGAACGATGCCGAGCCGCCCTTGTTCGAATGGTCCGGCGGATCCCTCGACCTCTCGAGGCCGAGGGTGATGGGCATATTGAACGTCACCCCGGACTCGTTCTCCGACGGCGGACGGAACCTTGATGCGGATACCGCGGTGCGGTGCGCCCTGGAAATGAAGAACGAGGGGGCGGACGTCATCGATATCGGGGGGGAGTCCACGCGACCGGGCTCGGCTCCGGTGACCCCGGACGAGGAATGGTCCAGGATCTCCGAGGTGGTCAGGAGGATGAGCGACGAGGTCGGCCTGCCGGTCTCCGTGGACACCCGCCGCCCCGAGGTCGCGAGGAGAGCGCTCCGCGCCGGTGCGGTCATGGTGAACGACATCTCCGGCCTCCGGGACGAGATGATCGAGGTCGTCCGGACGGAAGGGGCGGCAGCTTTCGTCATGCATATGCGGGGAGAGCCGGCCAACATGCAGGACGACACGCGTTACGTGGACGTGGTGGGGGACGTTTACGCTTTCCTTGAGCGACAGGTGAGGAGGGCCGTCGCCGCCGGTGTTCCGCGAGAAAGGCTGGCGATCGATCCCGGACTGGGATTCGCCAAGGATGTCGACGGTAACCTGGAGATCATGTCCCGCCTGGACGAGCTCAGGTCGATGGGCCGCCCGGTGCTTCTAGGCGCATCGCGGAAGACCTTCCTGGGGAAGATCTCCGGCGGCGGTCCGGAGGAACGGCTCGAGGCCAGCCTGGCCGCGGCGGCCGTGGCCTGCTGGCAGGGCGTGCACCTGTTCCGGGTGCATGATGTAGGAGAGACGGTAAGAACTCTGAAGGCGGCTAGCGCCATGAGGGCGGGGATCAGCCCAAGGTCACCATGATGGCGATGGCCACCAGAAGCACCGCCGCGATACCGAAGAAGACCAAGTTCCTGGTGCGTTCCTTTTTGGCCTCGCCCTCCGCCGCCATCCTGCACTCGTCGGAGCAGTACTCCTGACCCTCGTCGACCGGATCGTCGCAGTGTAGGCAGTGGGAGTGTTCAGGTAGCGGGCTCATGTCATCTCCAAAGGAGAGGGGAATGATAAGGGTTTAGGCGGGACGCAGGAACATCGAACCGGCGCTGGCGGCCATGAGGACCTTCAGGGCGTCCACGGTGATGAACGGCAGGACCCCGAGGACGATGGCCTCCGTAGCATCCAGACCCATGAAGAGCGCCAGCTGCGCCGCTCCCAGGGAGTAGATGATCAGCACGCCCAGGGACATCGCCGCCAGCACCCGGCGCATGCTCCAGTCCTTCCGGCGCTCCACGATCTCGCCCAGGACCGCGGAGGCCAGGAAGAACCCGAGCAGGTATCCGCCGGTCGGCCCCAGCAGCGCCGCGAAACCGGCCATTCCGCTGAACCAGCCAAGGGCTCCGCCCATAACCAGGTACATGCCCTGGCCCAGAGCCCCGTACCGCCCCAGGACGGCGGCGCCGAGCAGGACCACCAGCACCTGGCCGGTGAACGGGACCGGGGTGAACGGCAACACGATTCGCGCCTGCGCCGCCAACGCCATCAGCAACGCGAGGGCGAACGCCGCGCCGACCTTGGCGATGACGCTCGACTCCTCCCTCCATCTGTAAAGAGGAGCGGAGGTCGCTCTTCGCCAGCCGTGGACCGTGTCAAACACTTGCATGGGTCTTGAGGTATGAAGGACCGCTAGATAAACATTTTTTCGACGAGGGCAAGCTTTAATTGCCAGCAGTTGGTTTTTGGGATTCATGTGGAAGGTCTTCGGAGAGGAAGGAGTGATGGTCCGGTTCGGCCCGCTCTGGAAGGAAAGGATGATAGAGCTGTCCAAGCGCCGGAAGGACCGCGACCGGTTCCTCGAACTCCTGGAAAAGGCGGAGATCACGCATTACCTGGACATTCACCAGACCTTGCACGTGTTCCGCATGGACCTGCCCACCACCTGCACCGCCGAGGACGTGGAGTTCCTGAAGGGCTTCGTGCAGCGCATCATCAAGAGCGCGGAGTACCCCATGGTGGACCTGGACGGGGAAGAGCAGAAGGCCGCCCTGGTCATCTCCGCCGAGGAGCCGGAGGACGAGCACGTTTCCCGGATGTCCAGCTGGTATAAGATGAAGCAGGAAGAGGACCGCAAGAGGGGTAGCAACTAGGCCCTCTGGGCCATCCGTTCCAGCCTTTCCAGCTTTTCCCCGGGATCTCCGGAGCTCTGCGCCCTGACCCAGTCCTTCAGCTTGTCGAAGCCTTTTCCGCTCTCCAGGAGGTCCAGGGCTTGCGCCACCCCCTCCTCGAGCGAGGGGGCGTTCCCGTTAAGATACAATATCGGAGCGGTGTTCAGGGCCACCATGTCCCGGCGCGATCCTTTCTCCTTCCCCAACAGCACCCGGATGAAGCGCAGCGCCTCCGTGTCCCGGTCCAGGGTGCTCAGTATCTCCTTCTCTTCGCCGACGGCGAGACCCATCTGACTTGGCGAGATCTCATAGCGGATGATCTCTCCGTCCTCGTGGAACTCGGCGATGATGGAACTGCCGAGGGTCGACAGCTCGTCCATGCCCCTCTCGCCGCTGCCGTCCAGGCCGTGGGCGACCATGCCCTTGCGGTAGCCCATCTCCCTCATGGTGTTGGCGAGCGGCAGGACCAGTTCCTTGGAGTACACCCCGCGCACCCCGATCTCCGGAGACGCCGGGTTGGCCAGCGAGCCGGCCACGTTCAGGATGGTCCCGAAGCGGATCTGGGACAGGATGCGGTAGAGAGCTCGAGGATGCACCCGGGCGCTCATGCCGTTGAACAGCCCGATGCCGGCCACCTCCACGCTCCGCTTGACCACCGAAACGTCGCACTCCACGTCCACCCCGAGCGTCTCCGCCATGTCCACGATCCCGCACTTGGAGGTTATGGCTCTCGCCCCATGCTTGGCCATGTAGACGCCTCCAGCCGCGGCGACCACCGACGACAGTGTGCTCACGTTGAAGGTCTTGATGCGGTCCATGCCGGTGCCGCAGTTCTCTACCAGATACGCGTCGACCTCCGGCCTGGCCTTGATGGTGTCGATCTCGAATATCGCCTCCCAGGCCCCGGCGATCTCCTCCGGCGTCGGCATGGCCGAGGTCAGGGCGGCCAGGAATGCCCCCTGCTGGAGGTCCGGCTGCTGGTTCAGCAGCACCTCTCGGAACATGTCCCTGGTCCTTGCGCGTCCGATGTGCTCTCCCCTGATCAGCGCGTCCACCGACGCCCCGAACTCCCTCAGCTCGATGTCCATGAGAATCCCTCCTCAAAACGTGATAACGGCCTTCTGGTCAGTTCGTCCGGAGGCGTGCCCGAAGGCCTGCCTCACCTCTTCAAGGTGATATTTACCAGTGAATATCCAGGAGAGGTCCGCCCCTTCCCTCAATATGCCCGTTGCCTCCCGGCAATGGCGACTGGCGTTCCCGTAGCTGCCGACCACGGTCAGTTCCCGGTAGTGCAGATCGCGAAGGTCGATCGGCAATGGTGAATCCTCCTTGCGCGGTCCGGAAAAGACGCAAAGACGACCACCGGGGGCCAGAAGATCGAAAACGCCGCGGTCCAGGCGGACGTTCGGCGTGCAGGGGATGATTACGTCGGCGCCTCGTCCGTTCGTTCCCTGCCTGACCATCTCCACGAGGTCGTCGCCCTTCGGCTGCGAAACCTGGTCGAAGAGACCTTTAGGAGCGCGCTCCAAGCGTTCCAGTACCGGCTCGCTGAGCATCACCCGGTTCGCTCCC
>JAKPZB010000137.1 GCA_029560215.1 Methanobacteriota archaeon
TCCGGGGAGATGCTCTCCCTATGCAAGAGACGCGGGTTCATCTACCCCGCGTACGAGATATACGGCGGGATCGCTGGGCTTTACGACTACGGGCCGCTGGGCACCGCGCTCAAGGCCAACATCGCCGACCTGTGGCGCCGGATATACGCGCTGCAGGAGGGCTTCGTGGAGATCGACGGCGACAACGTGGGACCGGAGGCGATCTTCAAGGCCTCCGGGCACGTGGACAATTTCGCTGATCTGTCGGTCACCTGCAAACAGTGCGGCGAATCGTACCGCGCGGACCATCTGGCGAAAGGTCTGCACCCCAATCCCGACTCGCTCTCCATCGAGGAGCTGCAGAAGGTTCTCCGCGACAACAACGTCAAATGCCCCTGCGGCGGGGAGTTCGCGGACGTGGAGGAGTTCAACCTGATGTTCAAGACCAAGATCGGGCCTGGCAACGGACGAACGGGTTATCTGCGCCCGGAGACCGCCCAATCCATCTTCGTGAACTATACCAATCTGTATAGGCATTGCCGCGAGAAGCTGCCGTTCGGCTGCATCCAGGTGGGACGCGGTTTCCGCAATGAGATCTCCCCCCGACAAGGGGTCATACGCCTTCGCGAGTTCAACATGATGGAGGCGGAGCTCTTCGTCGATCCGGAGGACAAGTCCTGGCCGCGATACAACGACGTCAAGGACAAGGTGGTCAAGCTCGTGCCGAACACGGACGAGAAGGAGGTGGAGATGACCATCGGCCAGGCCGTGGAGGACGGGATTATAGGAAACCAGACCCTGGGTTACTTCATCTGGGTCACCTACGATTTCCTTACCTCGGCGGGCATCGATCCCGCCAAGCTGCGCTTCCGCCAGCACCTCAGGACCGAGATGGCCCATTACGCCGCCGACTGTTGGGATGCCGAGACGCTCATAAGCTTCGGCTGGACCGAGATCGTGGGCATCGCCGACCGGGGATGCTGGGACCTGTCGCAGCACATGAAGTTCTCCAAGGCCGACCTGACCGCGTTCAAGAGGTTCGATGAACCGAAGGACGTGGAGCGGGACGCCATCAAACCGAAGTTCGGGGCGTTGGGTCCGAGGTTCAAGGGTGCCGCCGGGGACATCAAGAAGCAGCTGGAGGCCATGGACGCCTCGGCCGTGCACGACGACCTGGTCACCGTCACCGTCGACGGTCAGCCGGTGGACCTGGATTCAACGTATTACGAGGTGGTCCGGGTAAAGGAGAAGGTGAACGGCGTCCGTGTCATCCCGCACGTCATCGAGCCGTCGCACGGTCTGGACCGCATCCTCTACAGCTGCCTGGAGCACGCCTATTCGGAAAAGGAGGACGGCTATATCACGTTGAAGCTGAAACCGGCCGTGGCGCCCATCAAGGTCGGGGTTTTCCCGCTGATGGCCAAGGACGGCATGGAGGTGGTGGCGCAGGCCCTGGACAAGGCCTTGCGTGAGGAAGGCGTAGCTACCTACTACGACGACTCGGGTTCCATCGGACGGCGCTACGCCAGGATGGACGAGGCCGGGACGCCGTGGTGCGTTACCATCGATTACGACACCCTAGAGAAGGGCGACGTGACGATACGGGACCGGGACACCTCCGAACAATTGAGGATGTCCGCCGATGACGTGGTGCCTTGGATCAAGGACCAGCTCAAACGCAAACTATCTTGCTGAACAAACCCATTAGGACGAGGAAGGTGAGCCAAAATGGTAGGAGAAAGCATCGAGGGATTGAAAAAGAGGGAACTGCTCAGGTCCCTGATCGACGCCAACAAGGTCGGCGACCTGATGAGGAAGAAGTTCGAGACCGTGGACCCGGAGACCGCCCTCTCCGATGTTGTGGCCAAGATGAAGTCGTCCGACCTGCACGAGATCCCGGTGGTGGACGGCAAGAAGTTGCTGGGCGTCATCAGCTACGGCACGGTCATCAGGAAGAAGAACCTGGTCATCGGCACCAAGGCGAAGACGATGGTCGAGACCACCCCCGAGATCACGCTTGAGACTCCTATCACGGAGATCGCCGAGCACTTCCTTTCCTCGGGCTACCGGCACCTGCCGGTGACCAAGGGCAAGACCATCCAGGGAATTATCACGCGAGCCAACGTGATATCCGTCCTCCCGAAGCTGAAGGATGTCAAGGCCCTCAAGGTGTCGGACGTCATGAGCGACAGCGCGCGCTCCGTGCACGAGAAGGACCTTATCAAGAACGCCATGGGCTTGATGCGCGACCTGGAAGTTCGAACCGTCCCGGTGGTGGACGACTACGACCGGCTAGTGGGCATCATAGGCATCAAGGACATAGTGCAGTACTCCTGGACCGGTCCCGGGACGCCCAATCAGGGCCGCCGGGACATGGCCGGCAACAACAACCCGGTGGAGCTGGAGGTCCGTTCGGTCATGCACGACTCGCCGATAACGCTGACGGCCGATGATTCCCTGACCAAGGCCATCACCACCATGATCGACAAGAACATCTCCACCATACCGGTCGTTTCGGGGGACCGCATGGTGGGCATCGTCACCAAGTACGACATCCTGGAGCTGGTGGCGTCCGTGCGGAACAGGGACATGGTCTACACCCAGATATCCGGCCTGGAGGAGGAGGACCGCTTCTCCCTGGACAGCATGGAGAAGGAGATACAGTCCGGGCTGGTCAAGATCGCGAAATTTACCCGACCGCTGTTGTTCACCATACACGTGAGCAAGTACAACAACACCGGGACCTCGGCCAAGTACTCGCTGATCGGCCGTCTGACCACGGAAAGCTCGCACTTCATGGCCAAGGCCGTGGACTGGTCCCTGGGCCAGGCGACCGTGGAGCTGATGGACAACCTGGACCGCATCGTCACCGAGAAGAAGGAGCACAACCTGGACGTGCGGATGAAGAAGAACCTGCACAAGAAGGTCTGAGGAGCTCAGCAACCTTTTTTAAACCTCTTCCCATTCCCTTTCCAGTCCATGGCGCAATATGAAGCGATAACCACCGAGAGGAAATGGCAGAAGCAGTGGAAGGACTGGGAACTGTACAAGTTCGATCAAGAGTCCGACGCTCCGGTCTACTCCGTTGACAATCCCCCGAGGTACGCCTCCGGCTCTCTGCACCTGGGCCACGCCACCGGCTATTCGCTCATCGATTTCGCTGCCCGATACCACAGGCAGCGCGGCTACAACGTGATGTTCCCCCTGTGCTTCGATGTGAACGGTACGCCCGTGGAGGTCCGGGTGGAGAAGAAGTACGGCATCAACAAGTACTCCGTCCCCCGACAGGAGTACATCAGGATGTGCGAGGAGTACGCCAACTCCTTCATCGAGTCGATGACGCAGCAGTTCGAGATACTGGGGGAGAGCATGGACCCCTCCGTTTACTATCAGACCGACGCGCCGTACTACCGCCGCATAACGCAGATATCCTTCCTGAAGATGCTGGAGAAGGGTCTTGCTTACAAAGGAGAATACCCGGTAAACTGGTGCCCCCGCTGCATCACGGCCCTCGCTGACGCCGAGGTCGAATACGACCAGAACGTCACCAAGCTCAACTACGTCAAGTTCTTCTTGGCCGACGGCACCGGCCATATCGTCATCGCCACGACCCGTCCGGAGCTCATCTGCACCTGTCAGACCATCGCGGTTCACCCGAACGACGAGCGTTACAAGGACCTGGTCGGCAAGGACATCATCACTCCCGTTTTCGGAAAGAAGGTAAAGGTCATCGCGGACGACAAGGTCGATCCCAAGTTCGGCTCGGGCATCGTCATGATCTGCACCATCGGCGACAAGACCGATCTGGAATGGGTGATGAAGTACAAGCTCCCGCTCGAGAAGGGATTGGACGAGGAAGGCCGGATGACCGCTCTGGCCGGACCATACCAGGGAATGCCGGTAAAGGACGCCCGGGCGAAGATCATAGAGGACCTTTTAGCGCAAGGTATCATAATCAAGCAGGAGGAGCAGCAGCAGAACCGCTCCATCTGCTGGAGATGTCACACGCCGATCGAGTTCTTGCAGGTCAAGCAGTGGTTCATCCGCATCATGGACTTCAAGAAGGAAGTGCTGGCGAAAGCGGACGAGATCGAGTGGTTCCCGGAGTTCATGAAAGTGCGTCTACAGGACTGGGTGAACTCCCTGCAGTGGGACTGGGTCGTTTCCCGCCAACGCTACTTCGCCACCCCGATACCGGT
>JAKPZB010000002.1 GCA_029560215.1 Methanobacteriota archaeon
CCTGCACCTTCATCAGGATGTGCGCCTCCGCGCGGGCCTCCTCGCTCTGCAACACGTGCAGGTTCATCTCGTCACCGTCGAAATCGGCGTTGTACGGAGGACAGACGCATAGGTTCAGTCGGAACGTCTTCCCGGGCATGACCTTGACCACATGGGCCATCATGGACATGCGGTGCAGGGAAGGTTGCCGGTTGAACAGCACGACATCGCCGTCCATGAGGTGCCTTTCCACCTTGTAGCCGATCTCCAGTCCTTCCGCCACCGTCTCCGCGTTCTTGTCGGTGACGCGTATCCTGCGGCCGTCGCCGCGGATGATGTAGTTGACACCGGGCTCATACACGGCTCCCGTTGGCTCCGGGCCGCGCTTGACCATGGCCCTCAGCACCTCAAGGTTGTCCTTGGTGACCATGACCGGCACGGTCAGCTCGCGGGCGGCGAACGTGGGAACGCCGACCTGGTTGATGGACAGCCACGGATCGGGGGAAACCACGGTACGGGCAGAGAAGTTCACGCGCTTACCGGACAGGTTGGATCTGAAGCGCCCCTCCTTTCCCTTCAGCCTCTGCACCAGGGTCTTCAGCGGGCGTCCGCTGCGGTGCCTGGCCGGCGGAATGCCGGAGGTCTGATTGTCATAATAGGTGGTGACGTGGTACTGCAAAAGCTCCCAGAGGTCCTCCACGATGAGCTGCGGAGCGCCAGCGTCCCGGTTCTCCCGCAGCCTCTGGTTGATGCGTAGCACGTCCACCAGCTTGTGGGTGAGGTCGTCCTCGGAGCGGTCTCCGGACTCGAGCGTTATGGACGGACGCACGGTCACCGGCGGAACCGGCAACGCGGTCAGCACCATCCACTCCGGCCGGCAGGCGGCGGGGTCTATGCCCAGCGGCACCAGGTCGGCGTCGGGTATGCGCTCCAGCCTCTCGCGCACTTCCTTGGGGGTCAGCTTGTGGCCGTCCTCCCGGAAGGTGGTCGGCTTGTCCAGGGTGATCTTGAGCTGCTCGACGCCGCAGTGGGGGCAGACCTCCTTGGTGGCTTTCTCGGCCGCCGCTTTCGCGGTCTCCTTGGCGAACTCGCGGAGGTCGATGGCGTCGGAGCCCAGCTCCTCCATGGTGTCCAGGCGGGCCTGGTACTCCTTGACGTCGTCCTCGGTGAGGACCAGGCGTCCGCACGATTTGCACGTCGCCTGCAGGAGCTTCTTGATCTCCTTCACGTAGCCGACGTGGATGACCGGCATGGCCAGGTCGATGTTGCCGAAGTGCCCGGGGCACTCGTCCACCTTGTGACCGCAGGTCTTGCACATCAGTCCCGGCTCGATGACGCCGAGGTGGGTGTCCATCAGACCCTGGTCGATGGGGAAACCGTCGTCGTTGTACGTGTCAGCAGTGATGATCTTGATGGCCGACATCTTGCGGATCTCGTCCGGCGACAGGCAGGCGAACCGGATGGACCCGATCCTCTTGGATACTCCTGACATCATCTCAAATCCTCCAGTTGTAAGCGCATGGCGACCCCAAGCGAGAGCAGCTCGTCAAGCAGCAGCTTGAAGGCGTACGACGTCTGGATCATGTGCACGTTGGTATTGTTGCCGCACACCGGGCAGCGCAGGGAGCCCCTCTTGTCCAGGATGGCGATGTGCCCGCAGTTGGGGTTCCCGCACACCCATTGGAAGGTTCCGTCCGACTCGTCCAGCAGGCGGTCCTTGATGACCATTGCGGCGCCATGACCGATCAGGCAGTCCCTCTCCATCTCACCGAACCTCAGACCGCCCTGGCGGGACCTTCCCTCCGTGGGCTGCCTGGTGAGGATCTGCACCGGCCCGCGGGACCGGACGTGCATCTTGCCGGACACCATGTGGTGCAGCTTCTGATAGTAGATCACGCCGATGAAGACGTCGGCCTGGATCATGCGGCCGGTGAGACCGTCGTACATGACCTCGCGGCCGGTCTTCTGGAATCCGGCGTCCACCAGCGATTGGCGCAGGGCGTCCTCGCGCTCTCCGCTGAAAGCGGTGCCGTCGACATGCCTTCCCTCCATGGAACCGACCTTGCCGCCGATCATCTCCAGCACGTGGGCCACGGTCATACGGGAAGGTATGGCGTGGGGGTTGATGACCAGGTCGGGGATGATGCCGTCGGCGGTGAAGGGCATGTCGGAGGACGGGACCAGCAGCCCGACCACTCCCTTCTGTCCGTGCCTGGAGGCGAACTTGTCCCCCAGCTCCGGTATCCTCTCGTCGCGGACCTTGACCTTCACCAGGCGGGAGCCGTTCTCCGACTCGGTGAGCATGACGCTGTCCACCCAGCCGGTCTCTCCGGCGCGGACGGTGATGGAGGTCTCGCGCCTCTTGTGGCCCGACAGGAAGTTCGCTTCCTCCTCCTCCACGAAACGGGGCGGGGAGGTCTTGCCGACCAGGACGTGCCCGCCGGAGACCGGGGTCTCCGGAGATATCAGACCGTCCTCCTCGGACAGGTCGTTGTAGGCCGAGTCGGTCCTGGCGCCGCGGACGTCGGGGGACGGTATCTCGAAGTGGTCCTCCTGTCCTCCAGGGTACCGGCGCTCCTCCGTCCGGTAGGTTCGCATGAACGTCGAGCGTCCCAGGCCGCGCTGCACGCTGCTCTGGTTGAGGATCAGCGCGTCTTCCATGTTGTAGCCGTGGTAGGATAGCACGGCCACCACGAAGTTCTGCCCGGCCGGGCGCTGGTTGAAGGCCACGAAGTCCATGAACTTGGTCTGGACCATCGGCTTCTGCGGATAGTGCAGGATGTGCCCGCGGGTGTCGGGGCGCTTGCGGTAGTTGCTGGAAGCCAGTCCCAACGACTGCTTGGCCATGCCTGCCCCCATCGTCACACGCGGGGACGAGTTGTGCTCCGGGTAGGGAACCATTCCCGCGCAAACTCCCAGGATGACCATGGGATCGACCTCCATGTGCGTGTGCGTCCTGTCGAACAGGTAGTCCACCTTGGTCGTCCCGCCGCAGTGCCGGCACTTCAGCTCGGCCTGCCTGTCGGCGGTCCCGGGGTTCATCCAGTCCATGTCCAGCGGCGAGATGTCGCGATCGCAGTTGCCGCATTTCATGGGCACCTCGTACGGTTCCACGGAGATGAAGGTGTCCTCCTCCTCCTCGGCGTCGATCCATTCGAGCACGCCCTCGCGCACCAGGTCGGACCAGCGCAGCTTGCCGGCCCGGATGTCCTCCAGGTGCTTGCGGGTGATCATCAGGCGGCCGTCCCTCAGGACCAGCAGCGCCCGGCGGAGACGTCCTTCATCGCAGTTGATGATGACCTCGTCCATCTCCTGGTCGTAGCGGATGTTGATCTCGTCGGAAAGCAATCCAGTGCGGCGGCGGCTCCTCATCTGGCCGACCAGGTCCAGGGCGTGGTCGTGCACGCCCTTCAGGTCGCCGTTGACGTAGACCCGGGTGCCGGCCATCTGCTGGCCCTTTACCTCGTGGATGCCCAGGTCCTTCAGCAAAAAGGTGACGTCCTCCTCGCGGAAGCCCTCGGAGACGTTGATGATCAGGGCGGCGTTCTTGACCAGTCCGCAGTTCTGACCTTCCGGTGTCTCGTTCGGACACAACCGGCCCCACTGGGTCGGGTGCAGATCACGGGCCTCGAAGTGAGGCTGGCTGCGAGTAAGGGAAGAAGTGACCCTCCTCAGGTGGGAGATGGTGCTCATGTTGGAGGTGCGGTCCAGCAGCTGGCTGACACCGGCGCGCCCGCCCACCCAGTTGCCTGTGGCCAATGCGTGCAGCAGGCGGTGGGACATGAGGTCCGGCCGGATGGCGCTGGCGATGCGCAGGTCCTTCTTCCTGGCGTAGGAGCGTTCGAGCTGGTACTTCAGGTCCTTGACCAGGTTGGTGAAGGCCACCCGGAACAGATCCTCCATGAGATCGCCGGAGAGCTTCAGGCGCTTGTTGGCGTAGTGGTCCTTGTCGTCCTCCTTGCGCTTGCCCAGCGAAAGCTCGAGGACGGACCTGGCTATCCTCCCCAGGAAGATGGCCTTCTTCATGCGGTCCTCCTTGACGTCGCCCAGGTGGGGCAGCAGGGAGCGGTCGATGATGGACTCGACCTTCTTGACCCGATACTCCTTGGCCTGGCCGGTGGCGAACTTCTTCTCCAGGTAGGTCAGGGCGTGGTCGGTGGTGAAGATGCCGTTCGGCCCGTAGAGCTTGGCGTCCTGGATCTCCTCCAAGTTGGCGTAAACGATATTGGCCATCTCCGGGGCGGAGACGATGGCCTCGTAGATCTGCTCGTCGTCCTCCATCCCCAGCGCCTTCATGAGAGCGACCAGGGGGATCTGCCCGGAGGCGGCGGGAACGGTGACCATGAGCATGCCGTCGCGCTTCTTCTCCACGAGGGTGAGAGCGCGGTGGCCTTCCTTCTGTGAGAAGACCTTGGCCACCTCCATGGCGGTGCCGTACCTCTCGCTGAGCTCGACCATTACCCGGTTAGGCGCCAGGTCCTCCAGGGTGATGAGCACCCTCTCGGTGCCGCCGATGATGAAGTAGCCGCCGGCGTCCATGGGGTCCTCGCTCTTCTTCATGAGCTCGGAGTTGTACTGCTCGTCGGTCAGGTCGTACTCCTTCTCCATGTTCTCCTTGTATATGTTGCACTTGCGGGACTTGACCATGATGGGGAGGTCGCCGATCAGAACGTCCTTCTCCTCCCTCTCTATGCCGTCCTCGATGATGGTGCAGTCCAGATGCATGGGGGCCACGTAGTTCAGGTTCCTGAGCCGGGCTTCCATGGGGGTGATGTTGTGAACGTAACCGTTGGCCTCGCGGACCATGGGCTCGCCGATCTTCAGGGTCGGCGGCAAGTGCTGGTCGACCAGTCCGGTCTTGTCGTCCCGCCGGCGACCTACGCGGATCTGGATGATGCGGCCGTTGGTCTTCTCCGGGTCCAGCGTGATCATTCCCCGCTCGGGGTCCTCGGCGGACACCCTCACGTTGTCGACGATCTTCTGCATCCGGCTGTTCGGATTGCTCTGGGATGACAGAAAGTCGTTGAAGCTGGCTATGTGATGGTTGACTATGCTGCTCTCTTTAAAGTAGAGTTCGACGAGGTCCCTCAATAAGTTCACCCTCTTATGACGAGGCGGTAGACTTCCGCCGTCTCGGACGTCTGGCTGTCCCTGATGATCCTGACCACGCTCTTCTCGGGAATGTCCCTGTTCATGGCCGCCTTGAGCGTCTTGATCGCCGCGTCGCTGTCCTTTATCTTGGGCAGCTGGTCGCGGGTTATCTTGAGCCGCTTGAGGACCTTGTCGGTCTCCTCATCGGTCAAAAGCTCGTGTACTGGCACCATCTTGTGCTTTAATACGTTAAATGGTACGGAATCCTCCAAACGAATCACCTCATACCATGCAGAAACCGGGGTGTTCCTCCACTAAGTATTGGCTTTATAAAAACGATTCGGGAATCGGGTTTGGATACTTCGGTCTGCATATTTCTTTCACCTACCCAAGCGGGCCCGCGGGGATTTCCGCATACACGGAAGTACCGCGTACCATTCGAACCCCGGACCACCTGGTTAAAAGCCAGATGCTCTCTCTAGGGACCCTTCGTCTCCGAAGGTCCTACCTAGCTGAGCTACGGGCCCATTGGTAAGTAAGTGCCGGCGTGTGAACGGGAGAGTAAATCCTTGTTCTATTTAACATTTCCCATCCACCAAGGAACATTAGCCCTGTTGGCACGCCGATCAACATGGACCCGCCGGATGTTCCTGCCGTTTTCAGGGTATTGAAAGCAATGTATAAGAACATGTGCCGGGAGAATTATTATACAATATTATTGAATATAAAATACCGGCCACGCCTTCAATATATTCAGATTAATAACGCGAAAGACCACCCAGAAGCGATATTTGCCGGCCGCGCCGGCCAATCACGTTTTTATATAAGGACTATAATCACGCACAAAGCGATGTCCTATGGAGAATGAAAAGATCTGCAACTCATGCGGGGTTCGGCTGGTGGGCAATGGCATCACCTTCTTCAAGTGCCCGATCTGCGGCGCTGAGGAGATCGGACGCTGCGCCAAGTGCCGGGACCAGAGCGTAAAGTACGAATGCAAGAAGTGCGGCTTCATCGGCCCGTAAGGTGGTTGGCATGGGAACCGTCGCCGCCACCTACGCCTTGATGCCCGAGGACACCGATTTCGACTTCCAGGCCCTCGTAGCCCAGCTTCCTAAGCTGGTACCGGCGAACGTCAAGGTGGCCAAGGCCGAGATCAAGCCGCTGGCCTTCGGCCTGAAGAAGCTGGAGGCGGCCTTCGTCATGGAGGACGCCCCCGGTCTGGTGGACCAGCTGGAAGAGGCCCTCCGCAGAGTGCCTGGCATCCAGAACGTAGAGACCGAGCAGGTCAGCCTGCTCTGAAATCACCTTAAAGGCCTACCAAGGCCATCCCTTTCCTGTTTTAGGCGGGGTCACCGTGCCTGAGGTTGTCATCTTCGACGGTTACATAGACGAGCCTGGTTCGCTCGGCGTCCCTCCTTACATCCATCCCCTGCCCAGGGCGGTCTTCGGAGCGACCAGGGACGCCGGCGGGACGCCTCATTACCTTACTGTCGACCAGTGGAGGAAAGGAAAGAAGATACCACCCTTGGACCTGCTGGTGGTGCTGTCGGGGATGTCCGTCCCCGGAAGGTACCTGAGAGGGATGCCCGCCTCGCGCCGTGAGCTTCTGCAGCTGATCGATGGCTACCGCGGGGAGACCGTTCTCGGCGGCCCGGCGGCCTTGGACCCGTCGCTGAAGGAAAGGTTCCATCACGTCCATTATCTGGACGCCGCCGCGGCCGTCCACGACCTGATGGAGAAGGGAAGAGCGAAGGACCGCTGGCGAAGCAACGAGGAATGGGACCGCTGGATGCTTCTGGGGGCGGACTGCGTTCTTGCTCATCCGGACCACCCTCAGCCGCTCACCGCGGAGCTGGAGACCTATCGCGGCTGCGTGCGCTACGTGAACGGTGGATGCTCCTTCTGCGTGGAACCGCTGAAGGGGCGTCCGGTCTTCCGGGAGCCGGAGGCGATCGTGGCGGAGGCCCGCGCCCTCCGGGATAGGGGGGTGGTCAACTTCCGACTGGGCTCGCAGACCTGCATCATATCGTACAAGGCGGAACTGGACGGCACCGACTGCCCGAGGCCGAACCCGGAAGCTTTGGAGGCGTTGCTCTCCGGGATGTCCTCGCTGTCGCCCAACGTCCTGCATGTGGACAATGCCAACCCGGCGGTGATGGCCCGTCACCCGGAGGAGGCGAAAAAGATACTGGCATCGCTGGTCGAGCATTGCACGTCCGGCAACGTCCTGGCCCTGGGCATGGAGACCGCCGATCCGGAGGTCGGCAGGATCAACAACCTGAACGCCACCCCGGAGGAGGTGCTCTGGTCTGTCCGGGCGATCAACCGGGCGGGCGGGAAGCGGGGCGACAGCGGGCTTCCCATGCTTCTGCCGGGCATCAACGTCCTGGTGGGCCTGGAAGGGGAGAAGCGGGAGACCCTGGAGATCAACTACCGCTTCCTGAAGGGGATCCTGGACGAGGGCCTTCTGCTGCGTCGGATCAACATACGCCAGGTCATGCCCGTCCGCCGGGAGTTCCCGCCGACGGTGAGCCATTCCGAGTTCCTGCGTTTCAAGGACCGGATAAGGCAGGAGATCGACCGGCCTTTGCTGGAACGGCTGGTGTCGGTCGGGACGGTGCTCCGCTCCGTCTATACCGAGATGCGCGAGGGCAAGGTGGCCTTCGGAAGGCAGATCGGAACGTATCCCCTATTGATCGGCATACCTCATCCGGTGGAGCTGGAAAGGTTCTACGACGTGGCGGTGGTCGGCCACGGCTTCCGGAGCGTCAGCGCGGTGCAGTATCCGCTGAACGTGAACGGCTGCCACATCACCGCCCTGGAAGCCCTGCCGGGTCTGGGCAGGAAACGGGCCATCCGTCTGTTCCGGGCCCGCCCGATCGAGGGGCGCGAGGATCTGAGAAAGGCCTTGGACGACCCTAGGGTCGCCGACGCCGCGCTTCCCTTCCTGAGCTTCGACCTTCCCGAACACTAATTATCAGGCAAGCGGATGCGGTGTTGCCGATGGAGTTCCGCGAGCTAGCCCTGTACCCTTTCCTTAGGGAAGCCACCCAGTTCGTCAAGGAGCGGCAGCTGGGCCTGGACGACCTGATCGGACACACCATGACCGCCGAGGCCCGGAGAAGAGGCAAGTCCAGGGTGCTCACCGCCCTGAGCGATCTGTCCGTGCCGAACAGCCCGGTCACCTCCAAGGACGAGGCGGTGCAGGAGATCCTGAGCTATCCGTACGCACGCATCCTGGTGTCCTGCACGGGGGACGAAGCGCTGGTCCGCCGCTACGCACTGGCCGAGGCCAAGACCTTCAATGAACGTCTTAAGAGGGAGGATGTGGCGACCATAATCGCCCTGGCCGGCGAACTGGAGGTGGAGGCGTCGCTGGAGGACGGCGCCCTGCGCATGCACTTCACCGATTTTCTCAGCTACACCTCGGGACTGCGGGGGCCGGAATGGAAGCTGGTGAACCAGGACATGCGGAGAGGCTTCGTGCTCCTGGAGAAGAACAAGTTCGTGCGAGTGCTGGAACAGGCGTTGGATGAAAAGATCGAGGACGAGCTTCCGTTACCGGTCAACGACGAGCTGCTGGAGGCGGTGAGGACCGACCTGGTGGAGGTCATCGCCGCCCTGGACGCTTACAAGGAGAGGTATCGGGACGAGGGCTTCGGGGAAGTGAGCATACTGAAGTTCCCTCCCTGCATGAAGAAGCTGGTGGCGATGGCCCAGGCGGGGCAGAACATGCCCCACGCCGGCCGTTTCGCTCTGGCCAGCTTCCTGAGCTTCATCGGCATGCCGGTGGACGACATCATCAAGCTGTTCTGTTCCTCCCCGGACTTCGATCAATCCAAGACCGCTTACCAGGTCAGGCATATCACCGGCGACGGTTACGGGAAGAGGTACACCCCGCCGGAGTGCGCCACCATGCGCACCAACGGCCTATGCTTCGAACCTGACGAGCTGTGCAACGGGAGAAGGGTGAACCATCCGCTCACGTACTACCGCATCCGCTCCTACGACAAGAGCCGGGACAAGAAGCCGGAAAAGGCGGTCAAGCCTTCCTGAGCCAGTCGTAGGTCAGGACCGCCCTCTGCAGGGCCGTGAGGTTGCCGACGACGGCGAACCACAGCATCATCACCTCGAAGGCGTTGAACTCTATGCCTAGAAGTTCCAGGGACGGATGGCCGAGCAGTACCATGACCATCTGAACCAGGGGGGTGAGGAACGAGAGGACGATGCGGTCCGCCCTGCCCAGCAGGCCGGCGTACATCCTCTTGGCGCCGACGGCCTGGGCCTGGGTGCCCATATAGCTTGTGAGCAGAACGCCGATCAAGGCCATCATTCCCAGATAGGGAGAGCACCAGGAGCTAACGGCGACACCGCCGATCATCAGCATGTCGGCGTATCGGTCGAGGACATGGTCCAGGAAGTCGCCGCGGCGGTCGGCGATGCCGGCCAGGCGGGCCACCTTGCCGTCCAGTCCGTCCAGGAAGCCGCTGACCAGGACCACCATGGCGGATATGGGAAGCAGTATCCATTGATCGAACGAGAAGTACAGCATCACCCCGGCCACCGCCGCCAGGATGATGGACATGAAGGAGATGTAATTAGGATGGACCTTGATCATGGCCTTGGCCACCGGGTCCATTATGAAGTCGACCTTGCTGCGGTGGGAATCTAGGACCATTTCAACGCCTCCTCGCTCCAGTCGATATTTCCCACGGCGTACTTTTCCTTTTCCCCGGCCAGTATGGCGAGCGCCGCCGCTTCCGTCTCCGCGAGCGACAGTTCCGTGGTGTTGACCTCGAACACCGGCGCCCCGGAATCCACCGCCTCCGCCAAAATGATGTCCAGAGATTCGGCCAGGGCGTTCTCCCTGATCTTGGCGAGAGGCCATCTTCTAGCCTCCAGCCTGTTGGCCAGTACCTCCGGGTGGCATCTCAGGACGATGACCATGTCCACATCCAGAAGGTGCGAGAGATGTCCTACCAATATACCATCGTCGAACCCTTCCCCTTCCAGGGCCTCCTGCAGCTCGTCCGGGTCCAGGTCGTAGCTGTCCCGGACAGGGTCCTTGCTACGGAACAGACCGTGCCGCCTGGCCAGGTCGTTGACCTCCAGGACCCTCCAGCCCTTGGCCTGCAATCCGAGCGCGACGGTGCTCTTGCCTGTGCCGGGGGTGCCGGTCAAAGCGATCAACATCCCTAGGCCATCGTCTACCGCATAAAAAAGGGATGCTGAGGGGACCCCCCTCCCACCGTCCCCCCAACCCCCGCGAACCTTCTCCTAACCTTTGGGAACAAATCGCTGAGCGACGCCTTGCTATATGAACAGGGCGGGAGCATGCTACCGTCACGGTTAAATATCATCATCCGAAAATTTCTAGTCCAGTCGGCATTTTTCCTGCAGCGCTTCCTCGAAGCGTAGGAGGACCCTCGCCCTGTGCGCTCGTTCCGCCACCACGGTGGCCATCCTTCCCGTGGGATGATGCTGCCAATCCAGATCTAGCTCGATGTCCATGAGCACCAGTCCTTCGGCGTCGGCCAGGCCCATCGACCTGCCCTGACCTTGAAGGGCGGCCCTTACCTCCTCGATGGTGACCTTTCCCTGTCCCAGCTGGTCCAGGGCGGAGACGATACGGCGGACCATGTTGCGAAGGAACTCCCTGGCCCGGATATCGATCACTATCAGCTCGCCCTCTCGGCGAAGGGTCACCGATCCCAAGGTCCGCAAGGTGACCTTGCCGTCGGGTTTGCAGAAAAGGCGGAACTCGTGCTCGCCCTCGAACTCCTTGGCCCCTGCGACCATCAGCTCGAGGTTCTGCCCACGGTAAGGCAGATGGTAGCGGTACCAGCGGTCATGCGCGCGGCGGGGGGAGAAGTTCTTGGGCGCCTCTGCCAAAGCATAGCAGTGCACGTCCTCGCATTTGGCGTTCAATGCGGCCAAAAGCTCGGGCAGACGGAAGTCGGTGTCCACCGCGAAGACGTTGCCCAGGGCGCTGACCCCCCGGTCGGTGCGGCTGGCCACCCGGAAGCGGTTCTCGTCGGCGGAAGTGATAGCCCCGATCTTGATGAGCGCCTTCAGTAGTTCGCTCTCCGCGGTGCGCTCCCCGGGCTGCCTCTGGGAGCCCATGAATCGGGTACCATCGTAAGCGAACTTGACCGCCACCCTGCCCATGGAGGTCATATCTGGACAGGTGACTAAATGCTTTTCCGGTGGGGGAGGATAAATAAATAAACAAGGCTCCCGTCCAGGATACGATGCCTCAGGTCAAGGTCGTTCTGGTGGAACCGAGGGTGGACGGGAACGTGGGAGCGGTCGCCAGGTCCATGGCCAATTTCGGCTTCACCGAGCTGTGCATGGTCAAACCCTGCGAGCTCACTGACGAGGCGTTCAAGCGCGCCAAGCACGCCGGCTACATCCTGAAGGAGGCGCAGGTGGTCCAGAGCTTCGAGGAGGCCGTCGCGGACTGCTTCCATGTGGTCGGGACCAGCGGCATCGTGACCGCCGGGGAGAAGCATTACATACGGATTCCGCTGACCCCGAAGGAGTTCGCCGAACGCCTGGAGGACGTGGAGGACAAGGTGGCCGTGATCTTCGGTCCGGAGGACACCGGGCTGCGACAGGAAGAGCTGGCCAGGTGCGATCTGCTGGTGAGCATCCCCTCCCATGAGGACTATCCTGTGCTGAATTTATCGCACGCGGCCACCATAGTTCTTTATGAGCTCTATCAGAAGCAGATCCACGTGGGTTCTCCGAAGAAAGCGAGCGAGCACGAAAGGGAGAAGCTGCTGGAGTTCTTCGATGACCTGCTGGACGCCATCAACTATCCCGATTTCCGGAGGGAACGAACCTTCATCATGTTCCGGAGGATGATGGGCCGGGCCATGCCCAGCCGATGGGAGTTCCACACCATCATGGGCGTATTCGGGGACGCGGCCAAGATGATCAGGAAGAAGTGATCACGGGCCGTATTTGCCAAGAACTTTTCCAAGGTCGTCCCCGGGCGCCACCGCAGGCGGGAAACCTTCGGCCACTTCCGAGATGCCAGTGACTATGGCTATCATGCGGATGTTGCCTTCCATGTTCTCTTCCACCCTCACCCCGAATTTCACGGTGGCATCGTCATCAAGCATCTTGGTTATGCTGGAGACTATCTTGTTGGCCCGCCTCATGGTGAGGTTGCTCCCTCCGGAGATGTGGATGAGGGCGCCGGTGCCCCCTTTGATATCCACGTCCAGCAGCGGACTGTTTATGGCGTCTCTGACGACCCCCTCGGGGTCGGCGTTCTCTCCGTAGAGTATGGTGGAAATCCCGCCCTGCTCCATTATCGTCTTGAGGTCAGCGAAGTCCAGGTTGATGAGCGACGGCGTGGTCAAGATGTCCACCGTGCCCTTGATCAGCTCCGAGATAAGCTGGTCGATGATCGCCAGCCCGTGGTCCACCGGCAGGTTCTCCACTATGTCCAGCAGCCGGTCGTTGTCCAACACCAGGACGCTGTTGGAAGCCTCCCGCAGACGTTTCAGGCCCTTCATGGCGATGTTGCGCCGGTTGGCCCCTTCGAACGAGAATGGCGTCGTGGCGATGGATATGACCATGGAACCGGAGCGTCTGGCTATGTCGGCCACCACCGGCGAGGCCCCGGTGCCGGTGCCGCCGCCCAGTCCAGTGACTATGAAGACCAGGTCAGCCTCTTGGAATATCTTGGATAGCATGGGCGCGGCGTTAAGCGCGCATTCCTCGCCTATGTCCGGCCGGCCGCCGGTGCCCAGACCTTTGGTGTACTCCACCCCTAATAGGAGCCGGTTGGGGCATTGGGTGGCCTTCAGAGACTTCTGGTCGGTGTTGATGGCTATGGTCGTGGCTGCCTCTATACCTAGAAGGTTCAGGCGGTGGATGCTGTTGCACCCGCCTCCGCCGCAACCCACGACCAGAATGTTGAGCTCATGCAGCTCCACCTCCGGCTCATCCAGACCTTCGAAGCGCGACCCCATCCCATAGCTCCTGCGACGGGCGGGAGGTCACCGCATCTCGCCCATGGCCTTGTCCAATCTCATGCGGACGTACTCGCGCACCGCGTTGCGGATGGCATCGTCGATGGAGACCGAATCGCCGTCCTTGATCAACGACTCCAGCTCCACAACCTTCACCTTGGGCAGTTCCACCGTGACCCTCTGGATGTGCTCGGGAGTGAAGTTCGTCTCGATGAAGGAATCGATGGCTGCTCGGATGGCGTCGGATATGGTCGGGAACTTGCCGCCATCCACGAGCGCCTGCAGTGCTCCCAGCTTGTCCGCTTGGATCCTTACGGTTATCCTCTCGCTGTCGCTCATGACCCCAGCCCTGACCATCTCATGTCCGACAAAAGTTCAATATTTGTCTGACGTTTAGATGATATCCCTGTAGATATATAAAAGTTGGCGGTTGGCCAGGACCGGGGGGCTTGCTGGACCGTGGGGAACCATGGACAATTATGGGGCGGCGCTCCGGCTAACTACTATAAGTCATTACCGAAAACGTTTATAAATGGGTATATAAATAAGGACTGGAAGGTGACGCTGTTGGCCAAGATAAAGATCGAGAACGTCGTCGCTTCCACCACCCTCGGTGAAGAACTGGACCTGCAATCCATCGCTCTCTCCCTGGACGGAGCGGAGTACGAGCCGGAGCAGTTCCCCGGACTGATCTACCGGTTGAAGGAGCCCAAGACCGCCACGCTGCTCTTCCGCAGCGGGAAGGTCGTCTGCACCGGGGCCAAGTCCCTGCCGCACGTCGAGATCGCCATAACCAAGGTGGCCAAACAGATCGAGAAGGCGGGCATAAAGATCAAGGTGAAACCGAAGATCGAGGTCCAGAACATCGTGGCCTCATCGGACCTGGGCCAGGAGATCAACCTCAACGCCATCGCCATATCCCTCGGACTGGAACGCGTGGAGTACGAGCCGGAGCAGTTCCCCGGGCTGGTATACCGCCTCGATTCCCCGAAGGTCGTGGTGCTGCTGTTCGGCTCCGGCAAGCTGGTCTGCACCGGGGCCAAGCACGTGGAGGATGTCAGCGTGGCCGTCGACAAGATCACCGAGGAGCTGAAGGCCGCGGGCCTTCTAAGGTGATGTTCGAGTTCCCGGTCCTCGACAATCACGTCCATCTGCAGCCGAACGGACGCAATGTCGAGGCCGTAAAGGATTTTCTTAAGGCGGGCGGAACCCACCTCATCGTAAGCCATATGCCTTACTCCGAGATGCCGGTCCGAAAAATCGAGGATTTTCGTAGAGCGTACGAGATCACGCTGAGAATGACCGAGCTGGCTCGTTCCGCCGGCGCTGCCGCCTACTGCACCGTGGGACCGTACCCCGTGCAGCTGCTGGAACTGACCGAGATCATGCCTCTGGATAGGGCGGTGGAGATCATGAAGGGCGGAATGGATATCGCCGCTGAGCTGGTAAAGGACGGCAAAGCCATCGCCCTGGGTGAGATAGGTCGCCCGCACTTCCCGGTGTCCGAGGAGATCATGGCCGCCTCCAACGATATACTGGCCTATGGAATGAGACTGGCCAAGGAATGCTCCTGCCCGGCGGTCATCCACGCCGAGAGCGCCACTACATCCAGCATGGAGAAACTGGCTCAGATGGCTGACCGGGTCGGACTGCAGAGGGAGAAGGTGGTGAAGCATTACTGCGGTCCGCTGGTGACGCCGGCGGAGAACCACGGGGTATTCCCCTCCGTGCTGGCCTCCCGGGACATGGTGATGGAGGCGTTGTCCAAGGGAGACCGCTTCCTTCTGGAGACGGACTTCATGGACGATCTGCAGAGACCGGGTGCGGTACTGGCCATCACCACCGTTCCAAAAAGGATGCGACAGCTTGTGGAGAAGGGATGCGAGGCCGAAAAGCTCTGGAAGATCAACAAGACCAATCCAGAAAGGGTGTATGGGATTGATATCTAGTTCATGATCTGGAATCCCTGGAGGCCCTCGGGCTCCTCGACCTTGATGTCCACCGAGGTCACCTCGGCGTTCGGATGCTCTTCCTTCAACCTTCGGATCATTTCCTGGATGGCCTGCCTCTGGCCTTCGAAAACGGCCAGGACCGTGCCGTCCGGCATGTTCTTTACATAACCGTTCAGAGAGAGCATCTCCGCCCATCGGCGGGTGTACTGACGGAAGTACACGCCCTGCACCTTGCCCTTGAAAGTGGCCGAGACGCGGTAGACCATGATGATAACATTGGACGGCTGGAGTATATCATTTACTCGGCGTCTCTGGGGAGCAAGAATATTTAATAGAAATATCATATGGGGTGCATTAATCAGAAGACGGCCGTGGCCAAAGGATGGGATGTTTCATGAGATCACTCGTTGAGGAAGCTTTAGCTAAGGATGCCGCTCCAGCCAAGATGGAGATGGCCCCGAATTTCGGATACCAGCAGTTGGACTCTACCGACGCCGAGCTCATAGAGCTCCTGCAGAAACTGAAGACCAACATCAAGATCATAGGCTGCGGGGGCGGCGGTTCCAACACCATCAACCGGATCTCCGACGAGAACATATCAGGGTTGGAGACCTACGCCGCCAACACCGACGCGCAGCACCTGCTGGCCACCAGGGCCCAGCACAAGATCCTGCTGGGACGCCGGAGCACCAGGGGACTTGGGGCCGGAGCGCTTCCGCAGGTTGGCGAGCAGGCGGCGCGGGAGGCCGAGGAGGAGATAAGGAAGGCGGTGACCGATGCGCACATCGTCTTTGTGACGGCGGGAATGGGCGGCGGGACCGGGACCGGTTCTGCGTCCGTCGTGGCCAACATTGCCAAGGAGATGGGCGCTCTGACCATAGCGGTCACCACCACCCCCTTCAAGGGCGAGGGGCGCATGCGCATGGAGAATGCCGAATGGGGATTGCAGCGCCTGCGCAGCACCGCCGACACCGTTATCGTCATACCGAACGACAAGCTCATCGAGCTGTACCC
>JAKPZB010000014.1 GCA_029560215.1 Methanobacteriota archaeon
ATAACTTCAAATGGCTTTTTGTGATGATTCGCAGGCAGACAGGCCATCACTTCGGTAGGGCTTACAGGTGCGCTGTGACGAGATCGGCTTCAAACCTCCCTCAACAGACAATCATATGGGGTTATCCCTGAAACTCCTGTAGGACACATCTCCATCAAGTTTGATTTGAAGGATGACGAGTAGCATACTATATTCATTGGGTATGTGAATGCGTGATTTTTGGCGATTCTACAGAGTCTTCCCTCACCCTCAATGGCGGAGCTGCGTGTTTCTGAGCAGTTCCTGAAAATTATCTGAATTGGAGTTCTTATGCAGTTCATTGACCTGAAGGAGCAGCAGAAGCGGATCCATGGAAGGATCATGGAGAATATTTCCACCGTGCTGGCCCACGGGCAGTACATTCTGGGACCCGAGATCAAGGAGGCCAAGATCCCCACGGCCATCTACTATCCCAGGCCTTTGCACGTGCAGGGCGCGTACGCTTACCTGGGGTACAGAGCGGAGGACTTCCCGGTCTCCATGAAGAGCGCTGCGGGCATCTTCTCGCTTCCCATGCACCCGTACCTGGCGGAGTCAGACCAGGCAATGATTGCGGAGGCGATCCAAAAGGCTTACAAGTAGTTCGTGAACACTTCCGATCGAGGAGACTTCAGGTGAAGAATGATAATGCAATGAAGGTGGCCGTGGTGGGTTCGGGGTACTGGGGCAGGAACCTGGTGAGGAACCATGCGGAGCTCGGGGCCCTGGCCGCCGTGTGCGACAGCTCGGAGCAGGCCCTCGAGGCCTTCAGGACAAAGTACCCGCACGTGACGTGCACCACGGACTACCGCGAGGTCCTGGACGACGGGAAGATCAACGGCGTCGTCATCGCCACGCCCGCTGCCACGCACTTCTCCCTGGCGCGGGAGGCCCTGCTCTCGGGCAAGGACGTGTTCGTGGAAAAGCCGCTGGCATTGAATGTCAACGAGGCCGAGGAGCTCAGGGCCATTGCGGACAAGAATGCCCGCATCCTCATGGTGGGCCACCTGCTCCAGTACCACAGCGCGTTCATCAGGCTCAAGGAGCTCATCCGCTCCGGCGAGCTGGGCAGGATCCACTACATCTACTCCAACCGGCTCAGCTTCGGCAAGATCCGCCGGGAAGAGGACATCATGTGGAGCTTTGCGCCGCACGACATCTCCATGATCCTCACCCTTGCCCAGGAGGCGCCGGAGTACGTCATGGCCACGGGCGGCAACTACCTGCACAAGAAGATCGCGGACGTCACCACCACGCACCTGGAGTTCCCCAGCGGGCTCAAGGCCCACGTGTTCGTGTCCTGGCTCCACCCCTTCAAGGAGCAGACGCTCGTGGTGGTGGCGGAGAAGAACATGGCCGTGTTCCGGGACACCGCGCCGTGGGGGGAGAAGCTCCTGCTCTACCCCCACAACATCCAGTGGCACGACGGCATCCCGGTGCCCGACTCCAGGGCCGCGGTGAAGGTGGAGGTGGCGCAGAGCGAACCCCTGAAGGCCGAGTGCTCCCACTTCCTCGAGTGCATGGCAGCGAGGAAGGCGCCCGTAACGGACGCGCGCGAGGGCATCGAGGTG
>JAKPZB010000048.1 GCA_029560215.1 Methanobacteriota archaeon
CCGATTGACGGGACGTCAGAACCTGGAGTTCTTCTCCGACATGTACCGGGTGCCCCGGGAGGTCAAGAAAAGAAAGATCGAGGACTTGCTGGAGCTGGTAGGGCTCACCGAAGCGGCCGATATCAGAGTGGAGGAGTACTCTCGGGGGATGAAGCAGAGGCTGCATCTAGCGAGAGGACTGGTCAACGACCCGGAGGTCCTCTTTCTGGACGAGCCGACGCTGGGCCTGGACCCCGAGATATCCAGGGAGACCAGGGCGTTGATCAGACGCCTCTCGGAGAAGGGCATGACCATCATGCTCACCACCCATTACATGTTCGAGGCGGACGAGCTCTGCGACCGCCTGGCCATCATCTCCGAGGGAAGGATAAAGGCCATGGGCTCGCCGTACTCCATGAAGGAGTCGGTGCGTAACGATTCCATAATCGAGATCGAGGCCCGGGAGCTGGGAGAGGCGCAGAGGAAGGAGCTGGCCGACCTGCCCGGCGTGTCCGCGGTCTCCATGGAGTTCCTGGAAGGGCGGCAACTTGCCCGCATCGTGGTGGACGACGCCCCGACGCTGATACCCACTGTGGCCGCATTGCTGGAGAACCGCAAGGTCATCAGCATAAGGGTGGACCAGCCGACCTTGGAGGACGCCTACATCAAGATGGTGAACGCCCGATGATCGACCTGCGGGCCATGAAGGCCGCCCTGAAGCAGCAGTCGATACACTTCTTCGTCGACCCGCAGTGGGTGATACCGAGCATAATCGCCCCCTTCATCTTCACCACCGTCACCCTGTTCCTGTTCAGGCACGCCGGAGGGGACCTGCTGCTGTACGCTGTCCTGGGGGGCGGGGTGCTGGGCATGTGGGGTAACACCATTCACAGCAGCAGCTGGTCCATCGGATACGATAGGATGAACGGCACCCTGGAGGCGATAATGGTGACCCCGGCACCGTTATCCTCCGTCGTCTTCGGCCGCTGCCTCTGGAACTCCTTCCTGGGATTGCTGAACGCCTTGGCGGTGTTCCTGGTGGCCCAGTTCGCCTTCGGCATCGATGTCACCGTGCAGAACCCGGTCGGATTCGTCGTGGCCCTGGCGGCGACGCTCCTTTCACTGTCCGTCCTGGGCATGGTCTTCGGCGCCTTCTACGTGGTGACCCGCGCCTCCTCGGCCTTCTTCCAGATACTGGAGTTCCCCATCTACGTGCTTTCCGGAGCCGTCTTCCCGCTGATGATCCTGCCGGAGTGGTCCCGGCCATTCTCCTACATCATCCCGGCCACCTGGGGGGCCGAGGCCCTCAAGATCTCCACCATCCCAGGCTATGACTCCCTGGGCGTCGGCTACTTCGGCGCCCTGGGTCTGACCATTCTAACGACCGCCGCCTTCCTGCTGATATCCCTGTTCCTGTTCACCTACCTGGAAGGACGGGCCAAGGTGAACGGCACCCTGGTGAGGTATTGACATGCTGAGGGACATGCTGGGCGTGAGGGCGTCGGCCCTGGTGGCGCTGCGCTCGCAGTTCGCCATCGTCGGTCCCGGGCTGTGGCTCATCCAGATACTCTCCACCGCCCTGTTCCAGATGTGGTTCTTCGTGCTGGTCAGCAATTTCGCCGGCGATCCGGGGGCGGCTCCCGCTTACGTGGCATTAGGCAACGCCGTCTCGTCGCTGACCTATTCGGCCGTTTACGGTGTCACCATGTCCGCCGGCGCCGAGAAGCACATCGGGACCATGGCCACCATCATGTCCACCCCGACCCGCATGTTCTACGTGTTCCTTGGGAAAGGCGCTTACCAATCGCTGATCGGCCTTTTCACCGTCGCCGTCTCGCTGGCCTTCGCCTCCCTGTTCTTCGGCGTCGACCTATCCGGGGCGGACCCGCTCGCCCTGGCGGCGGTGCTGCTGGCCACCTGCTTCGCCATGGTCGGTTTCGGGATGGTCATCGGCAGCGTCGGGGTCTACCTCCGTTCGTCCATGGTGCTCGGCTCCATCGTCCTCTACCTGGGGCTGCTGCTGTGCGGGGTCAACTTCCCGATATCCTACCTGCCGGAATGGCTGCGGCCCGCTTCGTACATCTTCCCGCTGACCTACGGGGTGCAGGCGGTGCGCGACGTAGCGGCCGGGGCGGGACCGGCGGAGGTCTCAGGCCTGGTGTGGCTGATGCTGGGACTGGGAATATTGTTCTTCGCCCTGGCCTACGCGCTGTTCATCTACTTCGAGAGGCTGGCGCTGAAGCGCGGCTCCCTGGACATGTTCTAGAGCAGCCCTAGGATGACCAAGGCGATGCTGGCGATGGTGTAGGGCAAGAACGCCCTCCCGACATTTCCCTGCAGCATCGATTGGACGTTGCCCCGCAGGCCTTTCTTGACCATGAGCGACTGGGCGGCCCGGCCCATCAGGAACGTGGCCAGCACGGCCATGGCCAAGGACAGATCGACCGCTCCGGCGAAATGGAGGTACCAGAACAGCACGATGCCGGATAGGGATGAACCGATGCACGCCCAGGCCCAGGCCGGGCGGCCCTTCTCCCGACCGGCGTCGGCGTACAGGCGCGCCCATCTCTGGGGGAACGCCCTCATGGATAACAACAAGAAAGCGGAGAAGGCCCCCAGGAACACGCTCAGGCCGGCCAATGGTTCCATTACGACCTCCCTCCGGAAGATGTCATTTCAGCTCTCGCGCCGGATCGTCCTTGCGCGCCCTCTCCACATCGCCCACCAGGATCCAGTCGTCCAGGGTGCGGAAGTCGCGGCGGGTGAAGCGGAAGTGCGGTATCTCCTGGAATCCGTCCACCGTCACCAGCACCAGGTATCTTTTTCCGGCCATCCTCAGGAACTGGGATTCGGAAAGCCAAAGGGCGCGGCGGTGCCTTTCCAGCATGGCCACGCTCTCCTCGTGGGTGAGCTTGGGCGAATCGTAGACTTTTGTGACCGTCCCTCGGCCGCAGATGATCTGCTGGCCGTCGTTCTCCGTGAAGTACAGGAGGTCCCCGACCTTCACTTTGCCGTAGGGCGATCGGCGGCCGTTGTAGGCCCGGCCGACCATGGTCTTTCTGCCCTGGCGCATCGCTTCCAACGCTCCGGCGGGCTTGTCCAGGTATACGATGTGGTCCATCTCGTTCCTGAATGGCGCCGAAAGGATAAAACAGATGTCCTTCTCGGTTCAGCGATCCTCGACGATCACGGTCAGGATCCGGGCGTTCTCTCCCTCGCCAACCAGCGTGATGTAGCACATGACCTGGCGGGAGGTCCCGTCCGGGCGCTTCAGAATGCTGGGTATCGAGATCCGGCCGTTCACGCTGATTCGCCTGATCGCGCCATCATCGTCCCTCTGAGGCTCCAGGAACTCGTAGGCGTTGCCCTTCCTCAATACCTCCTCTGGGGTGCATCCCAGCTCCTGGCCCAGCGCGCGGTTGGCCGAGATCAGCGTTCCGCCTTGGCCGGTCACCAATACTGGATGCGGGCAGCGCTCCATGGCCCCCGCCGCAGGTCCGGATGGGTCCAGGAGCTCCTCCCTCATCATATCGGTCTTCTCCCAAATGTCCTTGATCTCGTTGGGCGTGGTGTTCAATGGGTGGCCGATGACCACCACCCGATCGACCTTGTCGCCCATCTTTACCGGCATGAGGCGGAACTCCATCTCCAACCTGCCGTTGTGAATATCCAGATGGTCCTCGACCACCGTTGGATAACCGTAACGGAAGACCTCCTCGATCAGCTCCCGGCCGCCGGTGGGCGCCCCGGGTAAAAGGTCGTAGACGTACTTGCCCTCGTAGGAGACGTCGACGTCGATGGACTCCAGATACCTGACGAAGGTCTGGTTCCCGTTGGTCACCCGGAGATCGCGGTCCACCATGAACACCATGTCGACCATGGCGTCCAGCATGGTCCGCAGGTTGTTCTCCGCCCTCAGCAGGGCGAACTCCACCATCCGACGCTGGGCCATCTCCTCCTGCAGCTCGCGGTTCAGCGCTATGAGCCGGGAGCGCTCGCGGCCCTCCTCCTCCCGGATGTCCCTTTCCTCCCTGATCGTCTCCAACTGTTCGTTCAGGTCACGGTACTCATCCCTCTGGAGAGCGGTTCTGCTGGGAATGTAGTAGAAGTTGCGGCAGAGCATCCTGTCGATTATCACCCTGGGATTGGACGATAGGGCGTTGAGCAGGAATCCGGGGGAGAGGGAGGCCATGTCGTAAAGGAGCACCACGGTCATGCCCAGTTCCTCGCGCACCTTGTCCAGGTCCTGCCAGTCGTTATCGGACGGGACCTGGGCGGAGAGCTCCTCCGGAACGTTCAGGACCAGCCGGGCGCCGGAATACCCCATTCCCTTGGCCTGCCGTACGAAGGTCCGCATCTGCTCCCCGAGCACGGAACGGGAGTAGCGGTCCATCGGCGCCGACGTCACCGGGATCAGCACGATGGACGGGTGCATGTCGAGGTCCAACCCCCGGGCCTTCATCCTCTCCTTCAGAAGGGCTGGGGGATCGCGGTACATCAACGCACACATCTCCCCCTGCCGGATGCTGTCCTTCAGCAGGTCCGAGACCATGTCATAGACATCGTCGAGGCGTTGGTAGAACAGGGCGGCCCTTTCACCAGGCGGCATAACAAGGGCCGGCCTGGAAGAGGGGGCGATATCATCTTCCTTGAGACCGTAGGAACCTGCCAATGAACGGTTGATACATTACTATCGTTAATAATTTCTTCAGATAATCGCAAATTCTAATCTATGCGATGAGATAGGGGTGAGCATGTGCCTGGTCCCCGACCATGAAATAGAGGCGAGAATGAAGGACGGCTCGCTGGTGATCGCCGATTTCAGCTTCGAAGGTCTGACGCCCAACGGTTACGACCTGAGGGTGGCCGAGGCCCGCCTGGAGGGCGGGGAGAGCGTCACCTCCGGCGTCCTGGTCATCCCTCCGTGGAAGCTGTTCTTCGTTTCCACCTTGGAAAGGGTGGAGCTGCCGGACGACCTGGCCGCGCAGCTGTGGACCCGGACCTCCTGGCTTCGCAAGGGATTGCTCATGGGGCTGGGCAAGATCGACGCCGGGTTCCACGGCACGCTCACCTTCAGCGGCTTCAACGCCTCCTCGGTCCCGGTGGAGCTTCCGAT
>JAKPZB010000077.1 GCA_029560215.1 Methanobacteriota archaeon
AGGTTGTAAGGAGACTTCGTTCCTTAATAATCTTTGGGCGCTCGTGTCGAACAATTTTTATGAAGTGGACCAACATAGTATATCCGGTGGTCCGGTGGACATTGTATTCATGGGCACGAACGGCTGGTACGATACGGACACCGGGAACACCCTGAGCATCCTGGTGCGGACCAAGGACTTCAACGTGGTGTTGGACGCCGGCGGGGGCCTGCACAAGCTGGACCGCTACGCCGACCTGTCCAAGCCTACGGTCATCATGCTCTCCCATCACCACCTCGACCACCTCATCGGCCTGCATCAGCTGGCCCGGTTCAGGTTCAAGGACAAGGTGACGGTGGTGGGGATAATGGGAACGCATTTGGCCCTGCATGAGCTGCTGCGCGACCCGTATTCGGTGCCGTTAGGCCTCATCCCCTACAACATCGAAGTGCTGGAGGTCCGGGAAGGGGTCCACGAGCGGCCGTTCACCTTCCACAGCCGCCTGCTGTTCCATTCGTCCCCCTGCCTGGGATACCGTCTGGAGCTGGACGGCAGGACCATCGCCTTCTGCACCGATACCGGACCGTGCAAGAACACCATCGAGCTGGCCCGCAACGCGGACCTGCTGATCACGGAGAGCGCCTTCCGCAGCGGGGAGAGCAGCGACCTCTGGCCCCATCTGACGCCCGAGGACGCCCTGGACATCAAGCGGGAGTCGGGGGCCAAGCGCCTGGTGCTCACGCACTTCGACGCCTACAAGTATCCCACGCTCAAGGACCGCGAGGAGATCGAGGAACGCCATCCGGGAGAACTGATGGTCTCCAAGGATGACATGATCGTCAAGCTCTAGGGAAAGGCATAAAGGCCGCGGCACGATAGCCTTGGCATGCTCCTGAAGGCGGAGGGCGTGGGCAAGGCCTTTGGACCCAAGGAGGTCCTCAAAGATGTGGACATCCAGATCGAGCTGGGCGACCGCATCGGCCTGGTCGGCCGCAACGGGGCCGGCAAGACCACCCTCATCAAGCTGCTGATGGGGCGGATCAAGCCGGACGTTGGAACTCTGAACCTCCGCACCAGCAAGATAAGCTACCTCTCGCAGTTCGTGGAGGTCGACCATTCATCATCCGTGGATTCGGCCATGGCGGTCCTGAGCGAGGAGGAGGCGCCGCTGCGCAAGAGGGCGGCGGAGATCGAGGCGGTGATGGCCTCCGGGGGCGATTCCGAAACCGATTGGAACGCCCTCTCGATCGAATACTCGCATATCCAGGAGGAGCTGGTGAGATTGAAGCCCGGCCAGACCAAGGACAAGGCCATGGACATCCTGGAGGAGTTCGGGCTCGACCACAAGGCCACGGGCAAGATGGGGGAGCTGAGCGGCGGGGAGCGCACCAAGGTCATGCTCTCCCGGGTCCTCGCCCAAGCGGAGAAGTCCGACCTGATATTCCTGGACGAGCCGACCAGCCATCTGGACATCGAGACCGTGGAGTGGCTGGAGGACCAGCTCCTGAAGCTCAAGGGGGCGGTGATCATCATCTCCCACGACCGTTACTTCCTGGACAACGTCGCCACCCGCATCATAGAGCTGGAGAACGGCAAGCTGACCCACTACTCGGGCAACTATTCAATATTCATGGAGAAGAAGGCCCTGGACCGGGAGCGGCTGCTTCAGGCCCACGAGAAGGCGGTGCGCGAAAAGGAGCGCCAGGAGAAGGTGGCCGAGGAGCTCCATACCAAGTACAAGTTCAAATCGTATCACAAGACCCGGGAGAAGATGGCCGAGCGGGTGGAGGTTCCGGAACCGCCACCGGACGAGAAGGACCTGCAGGTGCGGATATACGCCCTGGGCAAATCGGGAAAGAACGTGCTGACCGCCAAGGAGCTGGAGGTGGCCCGCGGCAAGCGCAAGGTCCTGGACAAGGTCGATCTGGAGCTGGAGAAGGGCGACAAGTTGGGCATCTTCGGCCCCAACGGCAGCGGGAAGACCACTCTGTTGAAGGCGCTGCAGTCCAAGCTGCCCTACCTCGGCGAGCTATACGTTTCACCGGGGGTCAAGGTCGGCTATTATGCGCAGGAGCACGAGCTCCTGGACCAGGAACTGACCGCTGAGCAGCAGATGAAGAAGGCCCTTGGCCAGCAGGCCACGGAGGCCAGGGCGATACTGGCCCGGCTTTTGCTCACCGGCAAGGACGTGGAGAGGCCGATAAGCACCCTGTCCGGAGGGGAGAGGGCCCGGCTGGCCCTGGCGATACTGCTGGCGCAGCACAAGAAC
>JAKPZB010000083.1 GCA_029560215.1 Methanobacteriota archaeon
GGGGCCGCCACGAACCGACAGATCCTGACCTACCAGCTTCTGTCCGAGAAAATGTTCGGCAAGCCTGCCGCAGGAGTGCTCGATGACATCCTGGGGCACATCGCCTTCTACTGCATGGACCACAACCTTCCCCCCCTCACCGCAATCGTGGTGAACAAGGAGACGGGCAACCCAGGCGCCGACATCCCCCTGGAGCCCATCCGCTACGGGGAAGCCCGGGAATCCGTCTACAAGTTCGGCATCGAGTGGTTCGACGTCTACCCTCCGACGGTGGAAGAGCTCGCCGAGTCCTTCGCCAAGCACACCAAGGCCTGACCAGGAAGTCCGCACGGGTGGTCCTCGAGTCATCGAGGACCATTTTTTTGGTTCTTCGCGGATCTGCGGGGTAACGAGGCAGACAGCGGGCTTCCTGGGATTCTGTGTTTGTCGAGAACGCAGACCTGGGAGGCTCGCTGCCTATGGATGAGGGTATGGCCCGGCTGGGCGGATGGAAAGGGTGCAAGGTCGGGACGGTGGAACGGTTCGAGGCCGGAGTGAAGGGCAGCCGTCCCGAGGTCTGGATCGAACTCCTGGGACAAGGGGATGGTCCTCGAAGGTGCAGCGGTTGCGGCGACTTCGTGAGGAGCGTCCATGACTGGACCGAGCGGGAGATCCGGGATCTGCCGATCCTCGATGCGGACACGGTCCTTCACCTCTGGCGCTGCCGCGTGGCCTGCCCTCGGTGCGGTCCCAGGCTGGAGGCGCTGGACTGGCTGGAGCCCTACGCCCGGGTGACAAAGCGTCTGGCCTCGTCTGTGGCCCGGCTGTGCAAGGTGATGCCGATCAAGCAGGTGGCGGCCTTCTATGACCTCCACTGGAGCACGGTGAAGGCCATCGACAAGGCCCATCTGGAGAATGAACTGGGAGCGCCAGACTTCACTGGAGTCGAGCTTCTGCTCATCGACGAGTTCGCACTGCGCAAGGGGCACCGCTACGCCACGGTCGTGGTGGATGCCGCTACCAAGCGGGTGCTTTGGGTCGGGAAGGGGCGGAGCCGGGAGGAGGTGCGGGTGTTCTTTGACCTGCTGGGGAAGGAGGGCTGCGCCCGGATCAAGGCCGTGGGGATGGACATGAGCCACGCCTTCCGGGCCGAGGTACAGATGCACTGCCCCCAGGCGGAGATCGTCTACGACCTGTTCCACGTCGTGGCGAAATACGGCAAGGAGGTGGTGGACGCCATCCGCGTGGCCGAGGCCAATCGGATCCGCCACGACAGGGCCGGGCGCAAGCTCATCAAGGGGGCAAAGTGGCTGCTGCTGCGGAACAAGGCCAACCTGCCGGACCGGGAGTCCCATGTCCGCCTCAAAGAGGTGCTGGAGGCGAACCAAGCGCTGATGACGGCCTACGTCCTCAAGGACGACCTGAAGCAGCTCTGGACCTATCGGCGCGAAGGCTGGGCCCGGCGAGCCTGGGAAGGTTGGCTCGCCCGAGCCCAGGAGAGCGGGATCAAGCCACTGATCCACTTCGCCAAGCGTCTGACCGTCTATCTCCCGGGCATCCTCGCCCACTGCCGATGGCCCCTCCACACCAGCCTCCTGGAGGGCATCAACAACAAGATCAAGGTCCTCAAACGCACCGCCTACGGCTACCGCGATGACGCCTACTTCTTCCTCAAGATCCGCTCAGCCTTCCCCGGAAATGCGTGAAGAACCAAGAATTCAGATCAACTGGCTCAAGAAGGTGAGGGCCGGAACCACGGCCGGTCGGTTGATCGAGAAGCAGTCCGCATCTTCGAAGGGCAGGTTGAGCACGACCTGGAACGCGTGCGGGGCGGCGGTCTGGCTCTGGAAGTGCGCCAGCGAGGGCGAGAGCCGCGT
>JAKPZB010000103.1 GCA_029560215.1 Methanobacteriota archaeon
CATGGTGCCGGTCCTCAATTGGATAACCATTGTCTTCATGTTCTCGCCTCACACCGTGATGGTCTGCTCGTATCTCTCCATGATCAGCTCGACCGCTTCCGGATAGTCCACGATCTTGAACTCGGGAACCGCAAGCGGCAGACCGCGGGCCTCCCAGTCGTCCTTCATGATGTAGACCTTTTGCACCGCGGACAGCAGCTCCTTGCCCCTCTTGGCGTTGGCGGCGAAGATCACCGCGTCCTCGAAGAGGAGCAATCCGCTCTCGGCCCCTTTGGCGGACGCCCGCACCAGCTCCAGCCCGCCGAACTCGTGCGGCGACTTCAGCGTTATGAACAGCTTGGACCTCACCACATCACCTTCAGCCGATGAAGAGCTGCATGTCGGATTCGGTGGCCATGTTCAGGAAGGCCGCGGCGCCGAGCACGGTGATGCCGTCGATGAGGTCCTCCTTCTTGATGCCCATCATCTCCATGGAGCTGCTGCAGGCGTAGATCTTCACGCCCAGCTCCTTGGCCATCTCCAGCTGCTCCTGGTAGCCCTCCATCCCGATGCCCTTCATCTTCTTCACCATCGTGCCGGTGAAGAAACGTAACATGCCCGGCAGTTTCGGCTTGGCGCCTTTCTTCAGAAGGTTCAGCCCGAAGAACGTGAAGTATATGTGCGTCTCTATTCCCATACTGGCGGCCGTGTTGCCCATCATCATGGCCATCATGGCCTTGTCGAAGCTGCCCTCCGACACCACCATTGCGAACTTCTTGGTCTCTGCCATTTTCGTCACCTCGCTAAGATAAGGCCCTCACTGGACCTTCTTGATGTAGAAGTAGAACGCGCCGCCCTCTTCCTTTTGGCCCACCAGCTGGTTGCCGGTCCTATTGCACCAGGCCGGGACGTCCTCCTTGGAGCCGACGTCGTCGGCGATCAGTTCCAGGACCTCTCCGACCTTCAGGTCCTTCATCTTCTTGGCCAGCTTTACGATGGGCATGGGGCACATCAGGCCCTTGGCGTCAAGCGTATCGTTCTTGTCCATTATGATCACCATATCGGTTTTGCACGGTTGTGCAACAATTATATATAACTGTTAGTTTATAAGCTTTTCTTAGGGAAGGAACGGGAGACGATGCCGGAGTCCATCAAGGACGTCAACAGCTGCCAGGACCTGGTCCAGTGCGCTTACAGCCTCAACGGTTTCGAAGTGGAGGTCTACGAAAGGCTGCTGGAGACCGGGCCGGTGAACGCCAACGATCTCGCCGATCAGATGGGCAAGGACCGCTCCACCGTTTACAGGGCGTTGCAGAAGATGCTCACCTGCGGCATGGTGCTGCGAGAAACGCGCAGCATTCCTCGCGGGGGATACTTCCATGTGTACCGGGCCATAAGCCGCAAGGAACTGAAGGAAAAGCTCCAGGTATGCGTGGACAGCTGGTACAAGAGAATGCAGGCGGCCCTGGAGCGGTTCGGCTCCTCCGACGCGGATTGATCCATTGCCCTGTTCGGAATCGGTGCTTCGGTCCGCCTTTCATATGGCCAAAGGCCCAGCCATGCCAAGAGTCAAATACGGTCTTGAGGATTCAACTCTGAGAGCATGACCTTCCAAGGAATGGACATCGTGTCGATCCGCGATCTGTCAAGAGAGCAGATCGAGCAGGTTTTGGAACGTTCCGAGAGAATGATACCCTATGCTCGAGGGGAAAAGAGCTCCAAGGCCTTGGACGGGAAGATCCTGGCCACGCTGTTCTTCGAGCCCTCCACCAGGACCCGGATGTCCTTCGAGAGCGCCATGATGCGCCTCGGCGGACGCATCACCGACCTGGGCGTCCCGTCCATGAGCTCCATATCCAAGGGCGAATCGCTGGCCGACACCATCCGCATGGTGGAGGTCTATTCTGACATCATCGTCATCAGGCATCCGCGGGAGGGGGCGGCCCGCTTGGCCGCGAGGTTCTCCTCCAAGCCAGTCATCAACGCCGGCGACGGGGCCGGACAGCATCCCACGCAGACGCTGCTGGACCTGTTCACCATCAGACGCATCAAGAAGGACTTCAGCAAGCTCAACGTGGTCATGGTCGGCGACCTGAAGTACGGCCGCACCGTTCATTCGTTGGCGGAAGCGCTCAGTTCCTTCGGCGCCGACCTCACCTTCGTCGCGCCCACGGCATTGCAGATGCCCAAGGAGACCGTGAAGCAGGTGGAGAAGGCGGGCGGCAAACCGAAATTGACCAACCATCTGGAGGAGACCATCGCCGACGCTGACGTCCTGTACGTCACCCGCATCCAGAAGGAGCGGTTCCCCGATCTTGCCGAGTACCAGAAGGTGGCCGGCATGTATCGGGTGGACAAGAAGCTGTTGAGGGAGGCGAAGAGCGACCTCATCGTGATGCACCCGCTGCCCAGGGTCGACGAGATCGACCCGGAGGTCGATGATACGCCGCACGCCAAGTACTTTGAGCAGGCCTTCAACGGAGTGCCGGTGAGGATGGCCTTATTGAACCTGGTCCTGGGGGGTGAGCTGTGATGAAGGAGTTCAAGGTGACACCGATCCGCAATGGCACGGTCATAGACCACATAGACTGCGGAAT
>JAKPZB010000109.1 GCA_029560215.1 Methanobacteriota archaeon
CGGTTCTCCACCATCTTCTCCCAGCCCCGGTGCAGGTAGCCGATGATCGGCTCGGCCTGGGTGATGGTCTCTCCCTTCAGCTTGACCCTGAGGTTCCACAGACCGTGGTTGAAGGGGTGCTGGGGACCCATGTTGATCCACATCTCATCGGTAGGCATCTCAGACCCTCCTTCCCACAACGAAGTCCTTTCTCAGCGGGTGGAACTTGAACTCCTCGGGCATCATGATGCGCCGCAGGTCGGGATGGCCCTTGAAGATGACCCCCATGAGGTCGTAGGCCTCCCTCTCGTGCCAATCGGCGCCTCCCCACAGGGGGGTGATGGAGTCGATGGTGGGATCGTCCCGGGGAATGTCGACCAGCACCTCGGAGAGGATGTGATTGGTGTACGAGGAAAGATGGAAGACCACGGTGAAGTGGTCCATATAATCTACAGTGGTCACGCAGGAGCAGTGCTCGAAGCTTAGACCATCCTTCATGAACTTGCATACTTCGAAGGATATCTCGCGGGGGACCTGGATATGCAGCCTCTTGGGGGCGGCCTTGAGCACCTCCACGGCGGGGAACTTGGACTTGATGTCCTTGGCCACATCTTCCACGGACCGGTCGGGCGTGTCGTATACTATGACTTGGCTCATCTTCACACCTCAGTCGTCCAGGAAGCTGCCTTTGTTCTCGGCGGTTATCTTTTTGTTTATCATGTTGAAGGCTTGTATCAAGGCCTCCGGGCGCGACGGGCATCCGGGGACGTACACGTCGACAGGGAGGAAGGTGTCCGCGCCCTGTATGACGTTGTACGCGTCATACCAAGGACCGCCGGATATGGTGCACTCGCCCATGGCCACCACCCACTTGGGAGAAGGCATCTGCTCGTACAATGCCTTCAGGGAAGGTCGGAGCTTGGCGGATATCCAGCCGTTCAGGAGCAGCACGTCGGACTGCCTCGGCGAGGACCTGAAAACGATGCCCAGGCGTTCAACATCGTAGCGGGGACCGCCGGCGGCGGCCATCTCCAGGGCGCAGCAGGCGATACCGAAGTGCAATGGATACATGGAGTTTCTCTGACCCCAGGACCAGATGGGAGCGGTGATCTTGTCGATGACCTTCTTGCCGCCGGTGGCCACCAATGCCTCCCGGGTCATGGTCTTGGTCAACTCGCCAAACTGCTTGGCGGTCATGGTCATGGCGTTGAATGACAGGTCTATATCCACAATATCCTCTCCTTCTTCAAAGAATAATAAACACCAGCGAGCAGGATGACGAGGAAAGTTATCGCCGCTATGTTGGCGATGTCGGAGAGTCCTTCAAATGCCATGGCCCAGACGATTAAAAATACCGTAAGGATATCGAAGGCCACAAAGATGATGGCGTATATGTAGAATTGAACATGGAACTGTATCTGGGCCACTCCGATGGGCCTCTCACCACACTCGTAGGTCGTGTCCCTCAACTCAGCGCGCTTCGTCGGCCTGAACAGCTTCCCCAAGATTATGGCAATAGCGGGGGTAAGTAGAGCCACCAGAGCAAACATTGCTACCGGGAAATAGTCGTCTACGAGCATTGTAGGGGGATAATGCTTCCTTTATTTAAACTTTAAACATTCCGGGGGGGTCGATTGTGAAGATTTTTTTCGTATGACCAGATAGTTATATTTTGATTTAAAGATAATAGAAAATATTCCCCCTTTTTAACGCCGTCGAAGGCGATGAGAGATTAATATTCTAGAGCCGAATGTTATTTTCATGCCGGAACAGCGGAGGAAGGTAGCGGTCCTGGTGGAGGACGACTACGAGGACCTGGAGCTTTGGTACCCCTATTTCCGATTGATAGAGGCGGGCTACGAGCCGGTGCTCATCGGCCCCAGGGAAGGGACCTACCGGGGAAAGCGCGGCTATGAGGCGAAGGTCGGGCTTTCCGCGGACCGGGCGGACGCCCGCGACCTCCTGGGGCTGGTCATCCCGGGCGGTTGGGCCCCGGACCGTCTCCGGAGGCACCCCTCGGTCGTCGAGCTGGTGCGCAGCGCGTTCGACCGGGGTGCGATCATCGCTTCCATCTGCCACGGCGGATCGCTCCTGGTCTCGGCCAACGTGGTGCGCGGACGGAAGGTCACCTCCTTTCATTCCATAGAAGTGGACCTCATCAACGCCGGCGCCCGCTTCATGGACCGGGAGGTGGTGGTCGACGGCAACCTGATCACCTCACGCAGGCCAGACGACCTGCCGGCCTTCATGCGGGAACTGCTTCGGGCCCTGAAGGGGCAGCGGACCAAATCGGATTAATACGAAGTTATCGATTGAAGGTCAGCCAATCTTAGGTGTTACCATGAGGATCGGATTCGTAGGCGCGGGGAACATGGCCGAGGCCATGATGAAGGGCATCATAACCGGCGGAGTGGCCAAGACCGAGGACTTGATCGCCAGCGAGATCGTGCCGGAGCGGAGGGACTACATAACCAACACCCTGGGCGTGCAGACCGTCTCCGACAACATCGAGGTCGTGCGCTCATCGGACGTGGTCGTGCTGGCGGTGAAGCCGCATCACGTCGGCCCGGTGCTCGACGAGCTCAAGCCGTACCTCAGCGGCAACCACCTGCTCATCTCCATCGCCGCCGGGGTGAAGATATCGTTCATGGAGTCGCACCTGAACTGGGGCGTGCGAGTGGTCCGGGTAATGCCCAACCAGCCCTGCTTCGTGGGCGCCTCCGCCTCCGGGTTCGCTCTGGGCCGCTCGGCGAAGAAGGAGGACAAGGAGACGGTGCAGAGCATCCTGAACTCGGTGGGGGTGGCCTTCGCCCTGGACGAGAAGCTCTTGGACGCCGTCACCGGGCTCAGCGGCAGCGGGCCCGCGTATATCTATCTGGTCATCGAGGCCATGGCCGACGGGGGCGTCCTGGCCGGACTGCCCCGGGACGTGGCCCTGCAGCTGGCGGCGCAAACGGTCATCGGGGCGGGAAAGACGTATCTGGAGACCAGGAAGCACCCCGGCGAGCTGAAGGACATGGTGGCCTCTCCCGGCGGGACCACCATCGAGGGGCTCCGGGTGCTGGAAGAGGCGGGCGTGCGCGGCGCGTTCATCGACGCCGTGGAGGCCGGGGCCAAGCGCAGCGAGGAGCTGGGCGGGAAGAGCTGATCATCTTCTTCTGGTCGTTCGCAGCGGGGACCCGCACACCGGGCAGTCCGGCTGCGGTTCCTTGAACACCTTACCGCAGCCGGTGCATAGATAGTTCCACCGCAACACCTTGGTTATTCCCTTCATGCTCATGGGCATGAACTCGACGCCCAGCACGGCGGCCAGGTTCTGGATGGAGTAATCGTCCGTGACCACCGCGGCCCTGAGCTCCAGGGCCAGGGCCAGCACCTCCATGTCCGTCCTGGACAAACGGGAGGAGTCCCCGGTGCCCCTGGCGGCCTCCTTGACCTTGGAGAGCGAAGCGGTGGTGGCCTGGGAGACCTTTATCGCGGGCAGCAGGTTCTCCGCCCGGCGATCGTTGTACTTCTCCAGCTCGGCCAGCACGCCCTCCGTGACGAACGCCTCCCAGCCTGGGGGCACCTGCTCCATCCCGAACAGGGCCGAGGTGTCCAGAACTACCTTCACATACCGGTTAACGTCAAGCGTCCTTGATAACTTTACGGAGAACGGGGCTTTTGCCGAGGTATTTAAATATCATCTTCTGTTAAACGAGCCCCGATGTCACAGATACCTGTGGAGCAGGGAGTAATCGATTTCATCACTCAAAACAAGCAGGACTACCGCATCTGCACCTCCTGTTACGGGCCGGTCATGTTGCCGGTGGCGTTGAAGTCCCCCAAGTCCACCGACATCGTCATCGAGGTCGGGGGGAACAAGCTCTACATCTCCCGGGTCCAGGCCAAGTACCTGAGAAAGGTGACCTCGGACATGATCTACGACCCCGAGGTCGGCCTGTCCTGCAGCGCCTATCCCGGGCTCTAGACTCTTTTCGCTTTCTCCGCTGAGCGCGCGGCCATGGACCCCAGGTCCACCTTGGCCTCCTCATCCAGGATGTCCTTGACCGAGGCGTTGGTGATCACCCTGGACGGAACGGCGGTGCAGTCCTTGCCGCCGTCGCTCATGATGGAGATCTCGTAGGTCCCGATCTCCTTGGCCAGGCGCTCGATCTCCAGCTTGTCCAGGCCGATGAGCGGTCGCAGCACCGGAAGCTCCAGCCCGTGCTGCTCGGCCCTGATGTTGTTAAGGGTCTGGGAGGCCACCTGGCCCAGCGAGTCGCCCATGACTATGCCGGAGGCCCCGACGTTCCGCGCCACCGCCTGGGCGGTGCGCAGCATCAGCCTCTTGCACAGGACGCATTGATAGGAGCTCTGGCACCTCTCCTTGTTCACCGCCTGGTTCTCGCCGTGCGGGGCCATGTAGAGAGGCATCTCCTGTCCGGTCGCCCTGCGCAGCGCCTCGGCCAGAAGCGCCGCCTTGCGCACCCCGAGATCGCTGGAGAACGGACGGTTGTCCATGTGCAGGAGCACCATCTCCGCGCCGCGCTGCGCCATCAGGCAGGCGGCCACTGGGGAGTCGATGCCTCCAGATAAAAGGGCGAGCAGCTTCATGTTCCTCAGTTGTTGATGCGCGGGATCTCCGCGCCCCCGGTGAGGACCAGTTCGACCTCGTCCTCATCCAGGTCGTCGCTCTCCACCACCAGGGCCACCAGTAGGTCGATGAGCTCCTTCATTTGCCTGACCTCCGCCCGGAGGTCGCGTATCTCCCTCGCCAGGTCGGCCTCGGTCAGTAACCCTACCCCCTCATTCCTTGCCGGTGATGAGGATGGTCTCCACGAAGCCGTAGTCGTCGGCGACCTTCCGCGACTCGTACTCCTCGCAGTGGTCGCAGTACAGCCCCTTGTCCGCCCTCCTGAGCTGGGAGCGGCAGTTGCGGCAAAGCGACTTGACCGCGCCGAAGTGGGGATGGGCGGTGTTCAGCTGTATGGACGGCTTGACCTGCATTACCTTGGCCCGGATGATATCGCTGGGCCGGTACTCTCGGCCCACGTCCTGGACGTAGTCCTGGGATATCTTGGATACGTGAATGGTGCCGTTGGTGTCCCCGGTGATGTTGCGGGAACGTCCCTCCACGGCCACCACCTCGCAGATGGCCATGGAGGCGCGCACGTCGGTCACCTCGCAGAACACGGAATCGCCGATCGCCAGGGAGACCATGGGGTTGTCGGCCTCCACGCTGACCGTCTTATCGTTATCGTTCACCTTCAGCTCGCCGGTGAGGGCGGAGTACACTATGCCGCCCTCCTCATAGGTGCCTTCGGCCGGGAGGTACTCCTCGGCCACGGCCACCTCGTCACCTGGTAAAACCTTTTTCTTGTCACTCATTCCAACACACCTGTCTTCAGAATGTAAAATAGCGTGACGTCGACCTCTTTCTTCGCCTTGCTATGGAATTCGAACATATAAGGGATCCCGAATTTATACCTTTTTAACGGGGTGGCGCTGAACCCAGACCTTCGGACGAAACGCTGGACGAAGTCCTCTGTGCTGCTCATGTGCAGGGAATATATCACCGGCGCGCATCTCATGGCCGCGGTCAGGAACGGCCGGTCGGCGCCCTTGCGCTGCGCCCCGAAGGGCGGGTTCATGATCACGGTGTCCGCCTTTTCGTCGACGTCCACGATGTCCGCCTGGCGGAACTCCACCTCCGCGCCGGCCTTGCTGGCGTTCATCGAGGCCTGCTCCAGGGCCGAGGGGTCCTTGTCGAACCCTATCACCTGGCCGGCCCCTAGAAGCGCCGCCCCGATGCCCAGCGGTCCGGTGCCGCAGCCCAGGTCCAGGACCTTGCGGCCTTCCAGATCGCCCCTGGCCAGGGCGTCGAAGAGCAGGTCGGCGGCGATCACCGCTGGGGTGGAGTACTGCTCCAGCTCGGGGCGGGGGGATGAGAAAGGAGAGAGCGACTGTAAAGCCATCTCCAGTTCCCTTCTCTTCACCGCTTCACCTCCGGTACGATATGCATAGAGACCCGGGGGTCCTTATTGGTTCAGCCCCAGGTTCAGGAAGTCGGCGCTGGTGAGGATGCCCACGATGGCCCCCTTGCGGGAGACCAGGATCGCCTCCTCCCTCTGCAGATGGAACGAGGCCAGGTCTATGGGGGTGTCCTCGTTGAGTATGGGGAAGGGAGCGTCCATGATCTCCTCGATCCGGGTCCTCATGACCTCCTCGTAGGTCTTCTTCCGGGTCTTGGTCTGCTCGATGGTGTAATCGCGAATGGCGTCGTCGGTGAGCCCGCCCACGATGCGCTCTCCGACGATCACAGGCAGCTGGGTGAACCGTCCTTTCATCATCCGTTCTACCGCTTCGCCGACCGTCTGGTCCGGTGTGACGAAGATCACCCCGCGGGTGGCCAGGTCTCCTACCGTCAGCTGGGTCCCGGAACGCACGCCTTCCACCTTCCGACGTCTTATAACTTCCTCGAAGGCGGACAGTATCTTGCGGACGTTGCTGTAGGATGGGTCTATAGTCCCCCTCTCGATCTTGGCGATCAGGGACTGGCTTACGCCGGCCAGGCTCGCCAGTTCCCGCTGCGACAGGTTAAGGCGCTTTCTCATCTGTCTTATCTTGTCGAGGTCGGGCAGCTGCGGGACCAATGCCGTGCGGGAGGATGTCAAGCCGACTTCACCTTCTGTGTTCTTTCAATAAGTGAAATCGCATTAATATCCTTTTCCAGATTTGTATCCTCTAGTTTTATAGGAATCATTCGAGAAGCGTCCGGTCCTGGACCGTTCGCATCGATAATTGAGCAATTTTGACGTTGTTCAAAGATTTATATCGATTATTCGTTAAATTTAGAATTATAATGAACGAAAATCGTAATAATATGTACGATAATTCTACATCCGCCTAGCAAGAAATAAATACCGGGAATGGTTACAAGGGGTCGATTTATGGTCATTCGTCTAATAATTTGATTGTAATTAGAATTACAATCTAAAATAAAACAAGAAAATAGATGAATGTCCATGAAAAAAGGTATTATAATTCGGGAGACACCCGGATTATTACCTCGGGCACGCCTATGGCAGTGCGGAAGGAGCGTACCACCGATGAACGACAGAAAGGACCGGGAGGTCAGGACCGACCGGTTGGGAATGCCAGTGCAGGCTGAGAACTACACCGCCAGCAGACCGCCGGGATGGCAGGGCCAGCTCGGGGGCTGCGGCATAGCTTCCTGCATCTCCTTGAAGGGAGGGAGGATCGACGGGGACCGCATCGCCCGGATGCTCACCATCATGGAGGAGAGGGAGAACGGCCTGGGGGCCGGCTACGCCTGCTACGGGCTGTTCCCGGAGCGGCGGGACCAGTACTGCCTGCAGTTCTTCTTCGACGACGAGGAGGGAAAACAGGCCGTCGAGGATTTCCTCGACGGACGCCTGGACATCCTGCACGACGAGAAGGTATTCCTTCGCGAACGCTCGACCATCTCGCCCCCCTATCCGCTGGTGTGGCGTTACTTCGCCAACGTTCCCCATGCCCGGGAATGGAGGGGGACGCGCGACCTCGGGGAAGAGGATTACCTGGTGGAACTGGTCCAGCATATCAACGAGAGGGTCCCCAAGGCCTTCTGCGTCTCCAGCGGCAAGGACATGGCGGTGTTCAAGGGCAACGGGTACTCGTACGAGATCGCCGACCTGTACGATCTGGGGCGCTATTCGGGGACCATGTGGCTGTCCCATTCGCGATTTCCCACCAACTCCCCGGCCTGGTGGGCCGGAGCGCATCCCCTGTCCCTCCTGGACTGGGGGGTATGCCACAATGGGGAGATCACCTCCTACGGGGTGAACCGGAAGCTGGTGGAGATGAACGGCTACAAGTGCACGGTACTGACGGACACCGAGGTGGTCACCTACCTGTGGGACCTGCTGGTCCGGCGGAACGGTCTGCCGACGGAGGTGGCCGCCTTCGTCATGGCCCCCTCCACTTTCCAGGAGATATCCCTTCTGCCGCCGGCGGAGCGCCGGCTGGCCGAGTGGCTGCGCATCACCTACAAGGAGGCCTTCCTGAACGGACCGTTCAGCATCATCGTGGGAAGAAGCCAGCCTGATATCTCGCTCATCGCCTTGGCCGACCGGAAGAAGCTCAGGCCGATGATCGCCGGGCTGTCCCCGAACGAGGAAGTGGCCTACTGCGCCAGCGAGGAGAGCGCCATCCGCATCGTGGAGCCGGACGCCCGCACCTGGGCGCCTGGCGCCGGCAATCCGTTCATAGCCGTGGCCGGCAAGGGCATCGTCCGTCGCGGCACCGAGCCCTCCTTCCAGGGGGTGAGCCTTTGAGCGAGACGCCTCCGACCAAGAGGCTGGACCACCGCCTCCCGGAGAGGTTCCTGCCCATCGTTAACTACGACCTGTGCCGGGTCTGCCGCCGCTGCGTCAACGACTGCTCGTACCAGGCCCTGGAGTTCCGGGAGTCCAAGGTGGTGGCGTCCGGAGGATGCGTGGCCTGCGGCCGCTGCATCGCCATATGCCCGGCCAATTGCATAGAGATCCGGCCGGTGCCCCCGCAGTTCGCCCCGCACGGCAACTGGTCCGAGCGCAGCCGGAGGTCCATCCTGGCCCAGGCCAGCTCGGGTGGCGTTCTGCTCTCCTCGTGCGGAGCGGACGACGAGCATCCGGCGATATTCGACGACCTGCTGCTGGACGCGGCGCAGGTGACCAACCCTTCGATCGACCCCCTGAGGGAGCCGGTGGAGACGGTGACCTATCTGGGCCGGAGGCCTGGCCGGCTGGAGGTCTGCGACGGCAAGGTGATGGTCCGGGAGGACGACACCCCGTTGATCCGAATGGACATGCCCCTGATGTTTGGACATATCTCGCTCGGCTCCATATCCTACAACGCGCAGCAGGCGCTGTTCATGGCCGCCAAGGAGCTGAACATCGTGGCCGGCAGCGGAGAGGGCGGGCTGCATCCGGACTTCTACCAGTACGCCGACCACATATGCTCGGAGGTGGCCTCCGGCCGCTTCGGCATCAAGCCCGAATACCTGAAGGAGGTGGCGGCGGTGGAGATCAAGATCGGGCAGGGGGCCAAGCCCGGCCACGGCGGGCATCTGCCAGGCGAAAAGGTCACCACCATGATCTCCGAGACCCGCATGATACCCCGCGGCACGGACGCCCTGTCGCCGTACCCTCATCACGACATATACAGCATAGAGGACCTGGCCCAGCTGATATCCGTGCTCAAGGAGAGCACCGAGTACCGTTTGCCGGTGGGAGTGAAGATCGCCGCCGTGCATAACGTGGGGGCGATAGCCTCCGGGATAGTGCGGGCTGGAGCGGACTTCCTCACCGTGGACGGGTTCAAGGGCGGCACCGGGGCCGCTCCTCGCGTCATAAGGGACCACGCCGGCCTGCCGGTGGAGGTGGCCATTGCCGCGGTGGACCGCCGGCTTACGCAGGAAGGCCTTCGCAACCGGGTGACCGTCTGCGCCGGCGGCGGCATACGCTCCTCGGCGGACATGATCAAGGCCCTGGCGCTTGGGGCGGACGTCGTGATGGTCTCCACCTCGGCCATGGTGGCCATGGGCTGCCGGGTATGCCAGCAGTGCCACCGCGGTCTGTGCTCCTGGGGCATCGCCACCCAGCGCGACGACCTCACCTCAAGGCTCGATCCGAACGTCGCGGCCGCGCGCATCGTCCGCCTCTTCCGGGCCTGGAACGAGGAGCTCAAGGAGGTCCTGGGGGCCATGGGCATAGACGCCGTGGAGAGCCTTGTTGGCAACCGCGACCGGCTGCGGTACCGCGGTCCGAACCCCAAGATCGCCGAAGTGATGAACGTCAAGCACATCGGGGAAGGGTGGGGTTGATGAAGGACGTCTGCAAGCCCAAGGGGCACGCCCACGAGTGCGACTGCGGAAAGGAGTGCCTGAAGGTGGAGGGGGACCGGGCGGTCATCGACCTGAGCCTATCGCCCGCCCAGCCCATGCATTACACCACCCTCAACTGCGTCATGCGCAAGGCCATGCGGCGCGGTTGCTCGTCCATCGAGCTGAAAGGGGTGATGGGGCAGCGCTACCTGGCCTCCACGGCCTCCGCCCCCGATCTGTACATCGCGGTGCACGGCACTCCCGGGAACGACCTGGGGGCGTTCCTCAACGGACCGACCATCGAGGTGTTCGGCAACGCCCAGGACATGACCGGGAACACTATGAACTCCGGAAGGATAATCGTCCACGGCAACGCCTGGGACGTCACCGGGCTGGCCGCCCGCGGGGGACAGATCCTGGTCAAGGGAGACACCGGTTATCGGGTGGGGATACACATGAAGGAGTTCGGCGGATCGCGGCCGACCATGGTCATCGGCGGCACGGCCAAGGACTACCTGGGCGAGTACATGGCCGGCGGGACGATACTGGTGCTCGGGCTGGGCGGGGGCGCTCCGGTCGGACGCAGCTTGGGGGCGGGGATGCATGGAGGGCGCATTTTCGTCAGGGGAACGGTGGGCCTGGAACAGCTCGGTCCCGGCGCGGCGATCGTCCCGCTTAGCCCGGACGACGAGAAGGAGGTCCGCGGGTTGCTGGGGGAGTTCGAAAACGCCTTCGGCGCCGAGGTCCCGGGGGAAATGAGCGAATATGTGAAGGTGGCGCCCAGCTCCAGCCGACCGTTCTCCGGTTACTACGACAAGACCAACGTCTAGCCGGGCAACCGGTTGGCGGAGCTGGTAACCATGCGTAGCTCGACATCCTCCAGCCCCAGCGGGACGACCTTGGCCGAGATGGCCTGCTCGAGGGAGGTGGCGTCCCTGGCCTGCAGGCGGACCATTATCCGGCGGGGACCGGTGACCTGCAGCACCTCCTTGACCTCCTCCACGCCCTTCAATTTCCTGAGATCCTCCGGAGGGACGCCAGGACGCAGGTTGGCGAAGAGTATCGCGTCCACCTTGAGGCCCATGCGCTCGTTGTTGACCACCGCGAAGTAGCCGAGGATGATCCCGTCGTCCTCCATGCGCTTGATGCGGTCGCGCACCGTGGACGGGGAGCGCTTCAGCTTGGCCGCTATCTCGTTGTGGGTCATCCTGCCGTCATCGACCAGAAGCTGCAGGATGCGCCGGTTCATGGCGTCGACCACGGGCATGATGCTCTCTCGAACTCATTATGAATTTTAATAAATTCCGATGGAACGTCGATTCCTTCATTGAATAAATGAAATAAGGGAAGAAAAAGTTTGAGAATTCGTTGCTTTTATCGATATTCGGCTCATTTCATGAACAGCGACGGGGCTTCCGCCTTGGGGGAGAAACAGGCCTCTCCCATCTCCTGGACCTGGACCCCGGTCTCCCTGGCCGTTTCGTATATCGCCTTCTCGAAGGCCTTCTTCAGCTCGTTCGGCGACGCCGAGACCCTGGCGTTGAGCACCAGCTTCCCCTCTCCGGTGAAGTAGCGCCCGCCCTTCAGCCCGTCCACCTGCATGCGGTCCTCCACCAGGCTCATCTTGGCCGAGGCGGTGGCCGATGTCAGCATCACCTTGACGTGGCCGATGGTCTCCGGCGGGAAGTCCGTGGCCACCCGGCGCATCAGAGCGGTGACGAAGGCGTTGATGTCCAAACGCGCCTCGGCCACCAATTTGGCGTGGGCGTTGAACCAGCCCATGGAGGCCTTCTCCACCGCGAATATCTTCTGGTCCACCTCCTTGGGCTCCTTGGTGCTGACCTTGTCCGAGAGTATGATCCCGACTATGGCGTCCAGGTTCTTCCGGCTGAAGGCAGAGCAGGGGATCACCTCGGCGTCAACCACCTCCTTGCGGATCAGCTCGCCGGCGCTTGCCACCTCCCCCTCGTTCAGACGGTCCACCTTGGATATCAGTACGTACTCGGCCTCCCGCACCTGGTGCGACGGAATGAGCTTTCCCCCGCCCAGCCCGAAGCCCTCCGGCTTCCGGAGCGTCTCCGCCGCCCTGGTGCCGTCCACGACCACGAAGAAGGGCGCCACCTGGAACTCGTCCGGGTACATGGAACGCAGGGGCGCGACGACCGAACCCAGTATTGCCGTGGATGTGCCGATCGGTTCGGCGATGATGACGTCCGGGCGCCCCATGGACACCAGGGTGCGGGCGTTCTTCACGAACTCCCCGAAGTTGGCGCAGAAGCACCCCCCCAGCACGTCCCTGACGTCGAACCCGGCGTCCTTCATGTACTCCGTGTCGACCAGGACGTTGCCCTGATCGTTGGTGATGATGGCCACGGACTTACCGTGCTTGGACCTGAGCTCTTTCCCCAGCGCGGCGGCCAGAGTGGTCTTTCCCGCGCCTAGGTATCCGCCAAGCACCACGAACCTGGTCGGGGCCTTGTCTCCGGAGTGCATGCACCGGTTAACGCGCCGCCGGGTTTATACGTTTCTTGCCGCTTCAATATTATAGTCCCTCGATGCGGACGGTGCGGCGCAAAAAGGCGCAGGTCTGACACGGGATGTCGACGACGCAGCGCTGACCGGCCGGTATTCCCTTGATGGCCGCCAGCAGCGCCAGGTCCATCGGCCGGTAAGGCGCGCTCCGGTTGTTGGCCGCCAGCACTCCCTTCTCCGCCTGGGTGGGAGATTCGGAGTCGAAGCGGGACTGGGCGAAGTCCATGCACCTCTCCGCCTCTTCCTCGCTGCACTGGTCGCAGCGCGTCCCCGCCTTGGTCACCGGGCCGTAGAGGTCGGCCAGCGGATCGACCAGGAAGATCCGGTGGTCCTTCCCGATGGTGATGAAGACCGCGTACGGGTGGGCGGCCTCGATGAGCTCCATGCGGGTCCCCCGCACCTTCTGCTCCTCCTTGACCGTCCAGAAGTCCCGCAGATGATGGTTCAGCTGGTAGACCAGCTGGTGATAGTCCAGGTCGAGCGAGTCGGCCAGGTCCTGCTTGCTGATCGGGGCGTCCCGGGTGGACCGGTACAGCTTGGTCAGGACGCGCTTGCGCATGTCGTGGTTAACGATGGAGGTGTACGTCTCCGGGTCGATGTAGGCCATCTCGATGCGGCAGTCGGCTGTCAACACCACTTGATTTCATTCTCCAATATTTAACCGTTGACGCGGGATAGGCTGATTGTACGGGCACCGGGATTAACCATGCTCCCCGATGCGTTCGTCATGGTGGGCAACAGATCGTTATGCCAGGGGTGCGGGGCGCCGATAAGGAAGGAATTCGAATACTGCAACGCGTGCGGAAGAAGGACGTCCGGGGGAACGGAGGCGCGGAGGACCGCGCCGGTCAGCCCTCCCAAGGTGCTGCCGGCCCATCCGCCAAAAAGGAAAGGAAAGGGACCGAAAGACAACGCCGTCCCCCGACGGGAGCTGGTGATCGCGCTGTTAGCCATGACCTGCCTGGCGCCCTTCTGCACCTGGCTGAGCTCTTTCGGAGGCCTGATCGGCATATCCGCCGCCTTCAACGAGGCGTTCTACGGCAGATACGTGGTGCTGCTGGCGGCCCTGGGACTTCTGACCCTGATGGCCGCTGACCTCCTGCCGGCCGCCGTTCCAAGAAAGGCGGTCATCGCCGGGGCGGGCATGGGCACGGTGGCGCTCACCGCCCTGGATTTCGTGGAGGTCATGAGATACAATCTCGGTCCCGAATCGTATCTGCTGCCCGCCATGCCGGGCATAGGGATGTACCTGGCCTTAGCGCTGGGAATCGCGCTTACCCTGGCCGTGCTGGTGCCGAAACGGAAGCGCGCCCCTCTCACGACGGAACGCCCGCTGCTCAGGCCAGGTTCTCCGGGTTCAGGCCCTTCAGCTCGTCGATGACGAAGCGTCCGTCCTTTCGGATCAGCACGTCATCGAAGTAGATCTCCCCGCCGCCCATCTCCGGGGTCTGGATAAGCACCATGTCCCAGTGCACCGTGGACTTGTTGCCGTTGTCCGCCTCCTTGTAGGCGCTTCCCGGCGTGAAGTGGATGGAACCGGCGATCTTCTCGTCGAACAGGGTGTCCAGCATGGCCTGGTTGATGTACGGATTGACGCCTATGGCGAACTCGCCGACATATCTGGCGCCGGGGTCGGTGTCGTGAATGATGTTCTGCGATTTGGTATCTGAGCTGGTGGCCTCGATTATCTTTCCGTCCTTGAACCTGAGGACCACGTTGTCAAAGACCTTGCCCTGGTAGAGCGTCCTGGTGTTGTAGCTGATGACGCCGTTGACCGAGTCCTTGAGGGGAGCGGTGTAGATCTCGCCGTCGGGTATGTTCCGGTCGCCCTCGCATTTGACCGCTGGCATCCCCTTGATCGAGAAGCTGAGGTCGGTGCCGGGACTGACTATGCGGACCTTGTCCGTGCGCTCCATCAAGGCCACCAGGGGGTCCATGGCCCGGGACATCTTCGGATAGTCGAGCGTGCAGGTGTTGAAATAGAAGTCCTCGAAGGCCTCGGTGGACATCTGGGCCTGCTGGGCCATGGAGGCGGTGGGCCAGCGGAGCACCACCCACTTGGTATTGGGCACCCTCCAGCCGGTGTGCACCGGTCCGGACCAGTACTTCATGTAAAGGTCGATCTTGTCCGCCGGAACGTCGGAATTTTCCGTAATATTGTACGAGCCGCGCATGCCGATGTAGGCCTGGGCCCGCTTCATCTTGTCCAGCTCGACCTCGCCGATCTGGGCGATGGTCTTCTGGTCGGCGTTCATGAGCAGCTTCCTGATGACCCTGGCGGAGCGGAGGGCCACCATAGGCACGCCTCCCACCTCGTAGATCTTGTCGAGCAG
>JAKPZB010000110.1 GCA_029560215.1 Methanobacteriota archaeon
TGGACATGACCCTGCTCATGGTCATCTCCGGCCTATGCTCCCTGCTCTTCGCCAGGATCCGGATGCCTCCCATCCTGGGTTATCTGGCGGCGGGCATCATCCTCGGACCGACCATGTTCCCCCAGCTCTGGGTGGAGCAGACCACGGTGATGGTGCTTTCGAACATAGGCATAGTCATGCTGATGTTCTGGATAGGCCTGGAGCAGAGCGCCTCCAAGCTCAAGCGGGTCGGCTCCCGGCTCATCCTTATCGTCACCTTGGAGATGACCTTGGTGGTCATCATCGGCTACCTGGGCGGAATGGCCATGGGGCTGGGAAGCACCGCTTCCATCTTCCTCGGGGCCATCATCTCCGGCACCAGCACGGCGGTGGTGGTCGGAGTGCTGCAGTCCGTCAAGACCATCGACGGGGAGCAGGCCACGGCCATCATGAGCATAACGGTGTTCGAGGACGTGGGGCAGGTCATAATCCTCTCCATGGCCGCTCCGCTGCTGGCCGGGGACTCGCCCGCCCTCGGTTCCACCATCAACATGATCATCGGCCTGGTGATCTTCTTCGGCCTGTCGATCATGATCGGGCTGGCCTTCATACCCCGCATCATGGACCGCATCGGGGACCGCTACCAGTCGGAGATAGTGTTCATCGTGGCCGTGGGCATGGCCTTCACCATGGCCCTTCTCTCGTCGTCGGTAGGTCTGTCCATAGCCATCGGGCCTTTCCTGATGGGGCTGATCGTCTCCATGTCCCTCTACAGCGAGAGGATCAAGGCCAAGGTCATCCCGGTGAAGGAGCTGTTCATGGCCGTCTTCTTCATCTCCATAGGGCTTCAGCTCGATCCCCGGATGATCATCGACAATCTGATGCTGGTCGGTGCCATCGCCGCCCTGTTCATCTTCGGCAAGATGATGGCCGTTGGCATCGCCACCTACATGTTCGGTTTCAAGGCCCGGGACAGCTTCGTGGTGGCGCTATCGCTGCTGGCCATGGGGGAGTTCGCCTTCATCATCTCCAAGATCGCCCTGGACGCCGGGATCCTGTCCCAGGAGCTCTACTCCTCGGTCATAGGGGCGGCCATGATCACCATGATCACCCTGCCGCTCTCCTCCAAGTTCCAGGACCGGATATACTCGGGCCTGGTTCGCGTGACGCCGGCCAAGGTGCGTTCCGCCCTGGCCCGGGTGGACTCGGTCAAGGAGGCGGCCACGGCCAGGAACGTCATGATGTCCGAGGACCGGAAGAAGCTCGCCAGCCATCTCACCCGCATCTTCGTCGACTATCTGTACATCGTGCTCATCCTGCTGGTCTTCAACCTGGTGAGCGGGGTGGGCGCGGTCGTAGAGGAGGCGGCCGGGGTCCTGGGGGTGCTGCCAGGCGCCGTCCTGCTCTTCATCATGCTGCTGGCGATATCCCCCGCGGTGGTCAGCATCTACCTGCACCTCAAGAAGGTCTCGGCCACCCTGGCGGACATGGCCATGCGCTCCAACCGCATCGCCGAGGGCGATCGGAGGAACGTCTACCGCATGTTCATCGACCTCAACGAGATGGTGATGTTCGTCTCGGTGCTGGCGCTGATAGTCCCGTTCGTCCCCTCTGGACTGGTCACCGCCCCGCTGGTATTCCTGGCCATCGCGGTGGCGGTGGCGGTCGTGGCCATCCTGGCCTGGGATGCCCTGAGGAACTCCTATGTGCGCTTCCTGGGCTTCGTCACCGGCAACGGCCGGATGGACGGCCCCAAGGAATAAAAAGGCGGGGGCCTGAGCCCCTCATTCCTCCTACAGGGCCTTCAGGAACTCCTCGACGGGGATCGCCGCCATGGTTACCGTCTCCAGCGTCCCGCGGGACCCCAGGGACACCATGATCTTGACCACCGTCTCGTTGTCCGGCGCCTCCAGGATGTTGATGAAGTCGTACTTTCCTAGAAGGGCATACTGCTGGACGACCTTGGCCCCCATCTTGTTGATCTCCTTGTTCACCTCTTTCAACCGCTGCGGCCGGCTCTTCATGGTCTTGCGGCCCTCCTGGGTCAGTCTCGACATTACCACATATGTGCCCATTTTATCCCCCGTGGTTACCTTGGCCTTGCCAAGAAATATAACTTTGCCAAGCTCAGGAGGGGGTTTCCTCGTACACCTTGACGTTCCGGAAGTTGAACCAGAAGGCGGTAACCGCGCCGATATAGATCAGGGCGGCCAGCACGAAGGGGAGGGCGAAGTACCCGGCGGCCAGCATGGCCCCTCCGATCACCGTGGTCACGCTGTTGGGCACCCTCCACACGATGGAGTTGATGGCGCTGGCCAGTCCGCGGTCCTCCTTGTCCACGATGCCCATCAGGTAGGAGTCCATGATCGGCCCGGCCATGTTCATCATGGCCGAACGAACGAGGTACACCGCCCCGGCGTAGATGGCCCCGGGAACGAAGGGGATGGCCAGCATGAAGATGGTGGAGAGGCCCTGGGTCATCACGATGGCCGGGACCTGCCCGTAGCGCTGGGCCAGGCGTGGACTGAAAATGGCCGCCACGCCTATGGAGAGCGAGGAGAGGGCCAGCAGCGGCCCCGAGAACGAATCAGGTATGCCGTAGCGGAGGAAGAACCAGGTGGGGATAAGCGGGATGATCAGTCCGGCGCCCAGGCCGATGAGCGTATTGTTGATGGAGAAGCGCAGAAGGGTCCTCTTGCTCCGCTCCTTGAGGAACGATCCCCGGCGCAGCCTGGCCGAGGGGGCGGTGTCGTGGTAGTCCCTGAGCAGATGACGCACGGTGACCGGGGACAGCAGGGTGATGAAACCGAGCAGCACGAAGGCCCAGGAGTGCAATTGCTCCGATGACCAGTTACCGAGATCCATGATCCAGGGGAAGGCGAAGGGAAGGGCGAAGCCCAGGCCGCTGAGGGCGCCGTTCACGATGAAGGACATGGAGAAGGCCATCTCCCGGTTGTCCACGCTGGTCTGGTCGGCGATCATGGCGTTCCAGGTGGAGAGTATGGCCCCTTCGGCCACCCCGGAGATGATGGCCGCCACCAGGTAGAGATTGGGATCGGTTGACAGGGAGCAGATGAACATGGAGAGAGGGAGCAGCGCCAGTCCGGCCAGGAGCAGCCGTTTCCTTCCCAGCCGATCGGACATCAGCCCGAACGGGATGGCGCTGATTATCATGGCCAGCCCGGAGAGACCGATTATGAGGCCTACCTGACCCGAGCTCACCCCTTGTTCCGGGAGATAGGCGGCTATGGCGGTGGTCAGGTACCCGTAGCCGATGGAGCTGAAGGAGGTGAACAGGATCAGCCATTTGACCTGGGCGGGGACCTTTGTCCCCTTCCTCCCGTTGAACTTGGTGCCTTCGCTCATCCTGTCACCTCCAACTTCCCGTGTACCTTAAACGGCCTGAACGGCGAAATAAGGTTCTGATATCAGATACTTGCGGTCCTTCTCACGGCATATTATTAATTCGCCGCGGCGTATTTTGTCCGGACCAATATGCTGCCCATCGCCCCCCTGATGATCGAACACCGCTTGATCGAGAGAATGATCGCCGTCATGGAGATGCAGGCGGAGGGCATACAGGCCGGCCAGGAGCTCGACCTCCGCTTCATCCCCGAGGTCGTGGACTTCATGCGGACGTACGCCGACCGTACCCACCACGGGAAGGAGGAGGACATCCTCTTCAAGGTCCTGAAGGGTAAGAAGCTGAGCGGGGCGCACCGCCGGGTTCTGGAGAAGCTGGAGGACGACCACGTCAAGGCCAGGGAGATGGTCCGAAAGCTCTCCTCGCTGGGAGAGGAGCATGCACGCGGAAGTCCCAGCGCGGCCTATCACGCATCCATGCTGATGAAGGACCTGGCTACATTCTACCATGCCCACATCGAACTGGAGGACCAGGGGTTCTTCGTGCCGGTGATGGATTACCTCAACGCCCCGGAGCGGCAGGCCATGCTCGAGGAGTTCCGGGACTTCGACTCCCGGATGGTGCACGAGCGTTACGCAAGGACCGTGGAGGGATTGGGAGGGGGGAAGGAGGTCCACCTGGCCCGCGATGAGGGAAACCGCTGGAGATGCCGGGTGTGCGGCTACATCTACGATCCAAAGGAGGACGACCCGGAGAACGGGGTGCCGGCGGGCACCTCCTTCGCCGACCTTCCCGATGACTGGGTGTGCCCGGTCTGCGGGGCGTCCAAGGACGCTTTCGAGCACCTCTGAGGGAAACGATTATCTGGCCCGGGTCGCCCTGGACCAGGGGATGTGCGCCTCCGCTCCCATCGTTCTCACATGGACGGCGATGTTCGAGCGATGCCGCTGGAAGTACGGGGAGAGGGCATACCGCTACGTGTACCTGGACGCCGGGCACGTGGCGCAGAATCATGCTTTGGCCGCTGTCTCGCTGGGGCTGGGAAACTGCCAGATCGCCGCCACGTTCGATGACGAGGTCAACGAGCTCCTGGGAGTGGACGGGGAGGAGGAGAGCGCGCTCTGCATGAGCGTGGTGGGGCGTCCGGGGAAAGGCGCAAACGATTAATCGTCATCCTCCATTCCCATTATGATGCTCTGCCCGAACTGCGGAAACCACCCCTCGCCCGGCGACAACTTCTGCATGGAATGCGGTGCGCCCAAGGCCCGCTTCGTCGATGACCGCGTTCCCTCTACCCCGACCCCCAGTTCCCCGCGGCCGGACCCTCCGCGGGAAATCCAGCAGCCTGTCGCGGCCCCACAGACGACGGTGAACCAGGTGCAACAGACCCCACAGGCTCCTCCGGAACCTCGACCGCAGTTCCCATCTCAGCAGGCGCCTCCGGCCCCTCAGATGGAACAGAGGCCGATCGAACGGCCGCCCCAGGTTCAGGGGCCTCCGGCCTACGCCCCGCCGCAATACCAGCAGCCGTATCAGCCGGCACGGCCGATGGCACCTCCCCAGTATCAGCAGCCGCCTCCCATGCAAGCACAACCGCTTCCGCAGATGATACCCTATCAGCGGTCCAGCAATGAGATGACGCCGCAGGGGAACAGTCGGATCGGGCAGTACCAGGTATATGTGCCGCCCAAGGCCCCCAAGGCCGATATACAGCTTCCTGCCACCCCCGCGGCTCCGGTTCCGGCGCCTCCGATGCCGGCACCGCAGTCTTATCCCCCTCGCTCGCAGCCTCAGGTGGCGCCGGCGCCTCCGGCACCTCAACCGCCGCCAGCGCAGCCGCAATATCAAACGGCGCCCGTAGCTCCAGAAGCTCCGCCTCGGCCCAGCCCCTGGGCGGGACAGCGGCCTCCGGCCCAACAGCCGGTGCAGCCTTACCAGCCAACACCGCAGCCACCTGTGCCCAACACCTACCGACCCTATCCGCCTCCGGCCCAACAGCCTTCGGGCGCTCCGCCGGTTCCGGCGGCCCAGCCTTACGGGCAGCCGATGGGACCGCCGCCGGGAGGCATGATGCTCATGCCCCAGGTGGCCTCGGCCGCCATGCTCAGACCGAACGAGAGACCTGTGCAGGTCTGGAGAGCAGGCCTGGAGAAGGACAGCTATGATCCTGAAGAGAACGAGCACGGCACCTTCAACCTGAACGGCGTGCTCATAGCCACCGATCAGCGCCTGGTATTCGTGCAGGAGAAAGGGATGTTCGGTAAGAGCTACAAGCCCCTGGAGAGCATCGAATACCGGGAGATAGCCAACTGGCGGCTGGGACAGACCATGCGCATCCGCTCGCTCCAGGTGGATGTGGCCCAGGGACGAGACCGGCGCAAGGTCTTCAACAACCTGAGCGAGGTCGACCCGTCCAGCCTGAACGTGGTGGCGCCCTGGACCCTGGACCAGGTGAAGGAGCTGCTGGGCAGGCTGAAGGGCGCCGCCCCCTGATCCCCCTTCACTGACCGATGTCCTTCATCAACCTTTCCCGGACCTCGGCGTGCTTGGCCAAGGTCCGATCCATTACCTTATCGAAGACCGCCGGCAGCTCGGCCTCCAGCACCAGCAGGCCCTGCTCGGTTATGCCCCCTCTGGTGGCCACCTTCTCCTTGAGGGAGGCCACTGATTCCCCGGACGTAAGCGCCAACGCGGCGCCCTGCATGGTCTCCAGGACCATCTCCCAGGCCTGGTTCGGGTCGAGCCCGCGTCGAACTCCCGCCTCGGCGAACTGACGCATCGTCTCGGCGATCAGGGCAGGGCCGCAGCTGGTCAGGTCGGCGGCCGCGTCCATCTTGTCCTCCTGGACCGCGATCACCATCGAAGCCCGGCCAAGCGCCTCCTGCAGACGCCGGGCCTGCGGCGCGGATACGGACGGACCGTGGGATAGGAGCGACACGCCGCGGCCGCGCTCCATGGTGACCGAGGGTATCAGCCTGCTCACCGGGCTCCTGCACACCTTCTCCAGGAGGGGGAGCGGTATGGCCCCGTTCACCACCACCACGTGGGCATGCTTCCCGGCGGAGGACACCTCCTTCAGAACGCCTAGCAGCTGATCGGTTCGCACGGCCACGAAAAGCGTATCGCTCCCTTCGGCGGCTATCAGGTTGCTCTCGGCCACGGTGACCCCGGGGTAGCGCCTGGCGAACGACTGGGCCTTGGCCAGGCTGCGGTTGGCGACCACGGTGAATCCCGGAGAGACCGCTCCGCTGTCCAGCAGTCCGGCAGCCAATGACGAGCCCATGTTCCCCAGGCCTATGAAACCGTATCTCAAGCGAAGACCGTCCGGCACCGGTGAGGCGCCGCGGCGATAAAAAAATAACTATCCTAGAGGCCGAGCTCGTCCGAACGGAGCTTCATCCCCTCGAGAGCGACCGAAAGGAACTCGTCCCGGGGTATACCCAGCTCCTCGCAGACCATTATTCGGCCCCGGTCCACCCCGCGGGCGAAGTCCTTGTTGCCGAACTTCTTGGCGATGGAGCTGACCTTGACCTCGGCCAGCTTCTTCGATGGAAGCACCAGGGCGCAGGCGATGACCAGGCCGGACACGGCGTCCGCGGCCATCAGCGCCCTCTTCAGCCGGTTGTCCACCGGCACCCCGGTGGCCTCATGGTTGTGGGCCAGGATGGCCTGTATGATGTCGTCCGGGACCTTGCCCTGCAGCAGGTCGCGAGAGATCAGGGCGTGGTCCTGCATCCCGTGGCACTCCTCGAAGTCCAGGTCGTGCAGTATGCCGGTGACCTCCCAGTGCTCGGGGTCCTCTTCCAGACGGACCGCCGCCTGCCTCATCACCGCGCCGACCGCGACCATGTGCTTGAGGTTGCTCTCCTTGTGTACGTGACCCTTGACCAGCTCCAGCGCCTCTGCTCGCATCATGTCTTTCGCCCTCTCGAAAGGGACCGATGGGAATGGCCAGCTCAGACTATCAGTTTTCCGGCGGACGGCCCCCACATGGCGTCGTAGACCGCCTCCACCTTGACCACCACCGCGGCCTTGGCCGGAAGCTTGGGGTTCACCCCGTGCACCCATTTGCGCATCTCGTCGAACTGCGGACCGGCCTTGTACACCTTGGCGGACCCCTTGATCTGGTAGGACCTCTTGGTCTCGGTGTCGTAGCAGAGCACGGAGATCCGGGGGTTCTCCGAGAGATTGGCGGCGGTCTTCAGGAAGTAGTTGTCGGCCAGCATCAGGGTCTCGTCGTCCAGGACCTTCATCAGTCCTATGAATATCACGTTCGGCGTCCCATCCTTGGTGGCGGTGGCGATCGGAATGGGCTTTTGCTTGAGCAGTGCCTCTTTGACCTCGGGCGGCAGCTTGACCATTTTTATCACCGTGATGAGAACTATTTGCTCGCTTAATAAAGCTAAGCACCGTCGATCGTCCACCCGAAAGGGAGGAAGTGAAAGGGTCATATGGTCGTTCCAACAATCACTACCGCATGAGCAACAAAGAGGCGGTGATCATGGTGGGCCGTCTGATGGAGCTGGCCGCAAGGACCGCGCCCAAGGCCATGGGCAAGGATTTCATCGAGACCGCGCTTCTCATCGACGAGCAGCGGGTGAAACTTGGCGAGGACATGATCGCCCTCGGCAAGGAGAGGGGGATACCGGGGTTCCAGAGGGACGGGCAGAACGTCCTGGACTCGGACGCGGTCGTGCTTGTCGGACTGCTGCCGCATCTGGGCGTGGGGCTGGACTGCGGGGCCTGCGGCGTCTCCGGATGCGCGGAGTTCAACACCTTGTCGGCGAGCAAGGACTTCCAGGGGCCGAACTGCGCCCTGCGGCTTCTGGACATGGGCATAGCGTTGGGATCGGCGGCCAAGGTGGCCTCCGATCACAATGTGGACAACCGCATAATGTACCGCATCGGCGTCTCGGCCATACGCCTTGGCTACTCGCGCTCCAACCTCTGCCACGGGATACCGCTCTCGGCCACCGGCAAGAACATCTTCTTCGACCGGGGGCGGTGATCACCTCGGCCGGAAGTCCTTTCCGACCTTGAAGGCCTCGGCCACCGTCTTCCCCTTGGTGAAATAGAGCGCCCCGGAGCTGAGGTACATCAACAGCTGGAGCTTGTCGATGTCCGGTTGGCCGGCGGTCATCCGATTCTCGTCCACGTATACCTCCTCCACCTCCCCGATAACGATGTCGGTGCCCTCCCGCTCGATTATCTCGTCCAAGGTCAGCTCGATGTTCACCGGACACTCCCTGGCCATGGGTGCGGTGAGCGTCTTGCCGAAGAACACGTCGAAGACATTGGACTTGTCCTCCTTGTAGCCGGAAACCAGTCCGCAATGGTCTGCGGCGGCCGCCGCACCGACATCAGGCAGGTTGATGCTGAAGGTCCTGTTCTCCAGTATTCCGTCCTTGGTCCGGCGTTCCTTGCCCATCACCACCGCCATCTTGGGCGGCTCATCGTCGATCATGGTGACCCAGGCGATGGTGCAGAAGTTGGGCCTGCCCTGCACCTTCGCCCCTATTACCGCCACCGGCAAACCCATCATGGGCAGCGTCCTGCCCAGCGCCTTTTTGGACATTTTTATCGCCTGGACATTGCGTTGTTCGGATATCAAGGGTGGCATGGCGGTTATCGATCCCGATTCGGGGTGCGCAACGCATATATACTGCCATGCTATGACATGACATAGCACAGTAACAGTGCTTAAAATTAAGGAGGAAAGGAAATGGCCGAAGTGAAGTCCGAAGACCTGCCGTTCGCGGCAGATGCCTTGCACACCACCGCTCTGGCGGCGCCTGTTGACACCGCTCTCAAAGAGGGCGAGGCGGGCTACTACGGCCTTTCCCGGGAGATCCAGAGAATTGGGAGGACCTGCCTCACCCCCGGCGCCCGGGTGGTCGACCTCCGCTGCGACCTCAACGTGGTCATGCCGCTCATCGAGGAGAACGAGGACCTCTGCCGCTTCACCCTGCTCTCGCCGGACGAGGCGGGAGGTTTCCGATGCTTCGACCGGATGCGGACCAGGGTGCGCCTGGGATTCGTGGACGCCGCCCGGATCGACCTGGGGGAGAGCTTCCCGGAGATATCCGCCCGGATGGTGCTGGCCCTGGGAGCCCTTGGGGATCTTCCAGAGAAGAGAAGAATGGAGGTCGCGGAGTCCATGCATCGCCGGCTGGAGAGGAACGGCGCCGGAGTGATCATGGAGCCGGTGGAGAACGATATCTCCTTGGGACGCAAGAGGCGCCTTTGGTCGGCGGCCGAGTGGGAATCCCTTTTCAAGGAAGCCGGTTTCCGGAGCGTTCAGAGACTGTGGGCCGACGGCGGCAGGATGGCCTGGTCGGTCAAAAAGTAAAAGGCGAGGAGGGGGCGCGGGCCCCCTCGAAATCGTTTTTCGTTCAGTCCTTCATCAGGTCGTAGATGATCGCGGCCAGGGCGGCGCCGACCATCGGTGCGGCGATGAATATCCAGAGCTGCTCCAGGGCCCATCCGCCCTGGAAGAGGGCCGGACCTATGGAACGGGCCGGGTTGACCGAGGTGTTGTCCACCGGTATGGACACCAGGTGGATCAGGGTCAGCACGATACCGATCGGGATCCCCGCGAAACCCGCCGCGGCCTTCTTGTCGGTGGTGAACAGGACGGTCAGCACCAGCAGGGCGGTCAGCACGACCTCTATGATCATGACCGCGCCGAGCTCGTAGCCGCCGGGGGAGTGGTCCCCGTAGCCGTTGGAGCCGAAACCGCTGGCGACCGCGTCGAAGCCGGGGGCGCCGCTGGCCACGATGAAGAGCAGCCCAGCGGCCAGTATGGCGCCGATCACCTGGGCGACCATGTACAGGAGCGCCTCCTTTCCCTTGATCTTCTTGGCCATGAACATTCCCAATGTCACGGCCGGATTGATGTGGCATCCGGATATCGGCCCGATGGCGTAGGCCATCACCAGGAGGGTGAAGCCGAACGCCAACGCCACTCCCAGATAACCGACGTGCGCACCGGCCAGCACGGCCGTGCCCACACCACCGAACACCAGCACGAAGGTCCCTATGACCTCAGCGACCAATTTCTTCAAGACCGAGTTGTCCATGAGATGAACCTCAGCGGTTCAGCAACGTCTGGATTATAAATTAGTAACGATAATAAAATCGTGGAACTTGAATTTGGTCGGGGTTCCCGCGCCTCACCCTACCGGGCAGCCGGGACCTTCGCCGAGCCGGAAAAGCGGCGAGCTCCGGGAGCCGGACTCGTTCAGGCGGTGCATGATGTCCAGAATAAGGATGGAATGGTCCGATATCCCGGACACGCGCTCCTGATGAGAATACTTGGCCCATAGCGGATGCTGGATATGCGGGGAGGCCAGGACGTGGTCGGTCCTCATCCCCTTGCCGGAGGACGAATACCAGGAGTATTCCCGGGCGAGCTGGTGGTACTCCCTCCACACGTCCCGCCAGCCCAGGTCCAGGAGGGACGCCAGGTGTTCCGTGCCCAGGAAGGGCGTTCCCTCGGAGTCCCGTGCCAGTCCGGTGCTGAGGTCCCCCACGATTATGCGCCGGTCCCGGAGCTCGACGGCCTCCCGGGCGTATTCCAGTATGGCCTGCCAGAACTCCATCTTGCCTGGCAGGTCGGACGCCCCGGGCACGTGCACCGCCAGGACGCGCAGGTCCGATCCTTCCGGAGAGACCTCCATCCAGCGGTGGGGCGAAGACCTGGTCCCCCCGGGAAGCTGGACCAACGCGGACTTGGAGGCGACGAGGATGCCGTTGGTGCGCGGGGGAGGCTGGGAGTTGAGGATGAATGGATAACCCAGGGCGGCCAGGGACAGGGAGACCTCGATGGTCCGCTCCGGCCGGAACTCCAGCAGGACCAGCACGTCCGGGTCGTGACGGCGCACCGCCTCGATGATCCCCGGCAGGCGCTCCTGGGCGCCCCCGTACTGCAGGTTCCATTCCATGACTCGCATCGGTGACGGCGAATCGTCGCCTGGATTAGATGAACCTTGCCCCGGGGACGATGCATCGCACGAACGTTTCAAGTACTGGCAGGGAGTTATAGTATTACTTTTACCATATCTTTTAATACTGCGTATTACTATTCTTAAAAATAGTGTTACGGCTTCGGTCCGCCCCTTGCCCGGCAACCCCCGTTTCGGCCATTTTCCACCTCCTAGGAACGCCGGATGGACCGAAGCCCTATCACGAATTAAGGAGCGAATCGATTAACTAGGTTCGTTGGAATTACCCATGCATGGTGAGGGGACACAACGCTTCCAGTTTCCGTTTCCGCCTGAACAACGGCGTTGAGGTCCCGGCTCTGGGGCTGGGGACCTACAAGCTGCCGGGGGAACAGGCCTACGCCCCGGTCCGCATGGCCCTGGACTGCGGTTACCGGCACATCGACACCGCCTCCTTCTACGAGAACGAGGAGGCGATCGGGCGCGCAGTGAAGGAGAGCGAGGTGCCCCGAGAGGAGGTGTTCATCACCAGCAAGGTGTGGAACACCGAGCAGGGCTTCGAGGAGACCCTGGACGCCTTCGACCGGACCCTGCAGCGGCTGGGCACGGACTACCTGGACCTGTACCTGGTGCACTGGCCGGTCAGCGAGAAACGCCTGGACACCTACCGGGCCCTGGAGAGGCTGTACAAGGACGGAAGGGTGAGGGCCATAGGGGTCAGCAACTTCACCGTCCGCCACCTGCAGGAGCTGTACGGCGCCTGTCAGGTCATGCCGGCGGTGAACCAGGTGGAGATGAGCCCCTTCCTTTTTCAAAAGGACCTGCTGGAACATTGCCAGGCCCGCGACGTTCTGGTCACCGCCTTCTCCCCCTTCGGGCGCGGGCAGGTCCTGGGCGATCCGGTGCTGGCGGAGGTGGGCAAGAGGCTTCGCAGGACCCCGGCGCAGATCATCCTGCGCTGGTGCCTGCAGAAGGGCATGGCGGTCATACCCCGCTCCGCCGACCTTGGCCACATCAGGCAGAACTCCCAAGTGTTCGGCTTCTCCCTGGACAAGGACGACATGGCCAGGCTGGACCTTTTGCATTCCGGGCTGAGGACGACGACGGACCCGGACACCTACGAGTGAGGCGGCAAAGCTATAAGTCATGGCGGGGGGGATGGAGGGGCGATGACCGAGCAGGTCCCCAAGATCGCCATCTACCTGGACTTTGAGAACCTGGCAATATCCGCCAAGGAAGTTTATCCATCCACGCCCAGACCGCTGAGGATCGACGACATCCTCGACTACGCCAAAGGCTACGGGGACGTCCTGATCAAGAAGGCCTTCGCCGACTGGAACAAGCCGCCCTGCAACCAGTACGTGGAGGACCTTCGGCTGAGGGCCTTCGACCTGGTGTTCCTGCCCCAGACCTCCCTGTCGGGAAAGAACGGCGCCGACCTCCGGATGACCATCGACGCCCTGGAGGACATGTACGACAAGTCCTTGCTGGACGTGTTCTTCCTGGGCACCGGCGACACCGATTTCATCCACCTCATCCGCAAGATCAAGGAGCGGGGCAAGGAGGTGGTGGTGCTGGGCTTCGAGCATTCCATCGGCCGCACCATCCGCTACAACTGCGATCGCTTCGAATCCCTGGAGGACCTGCTGGGAAAGGCTCCGGCGCCGGCGGAGAAGGAGAAGAAGGAAGAGGAGGAGCTGGAGGATGACCCCCGGGACCTCTTCCTGCGCTACATCAAGAACCGCTCCACGGACGAACCGGCGATACTGTCGCAGATCAAGAACGACCTGATGCGCCTCGATCCTTCGTTCTCGGAGAAGAAGTATGGGTACAAGCACTTCAAGGAATTCCTCGATTCCTTCAAGGGCGACCTGTTCACCAGCATCAAGATGGACGACAAGGCCGGGCATCACCTGGTCTTCTTCAAGAGCTATTCCGAACTGACGTCGGACATCAACGAGGCGCAGGTGCGGGACTTCATCGAGAAGGACATGCGGTTCATCAAGGACCACAACCTGCGCAGGGCGCTGTACAAGGAGATCGTGGGACTGTTCCACGCGGACGGCGAGACCGCCATCAACCAGATGATCGACGACCTTTGGTCGCTGTTCGACAAGAAGGTGCCCAAGGCCACTTTGAAACGATTCTTGCGCACCATGGCCGAAGGCCGCATGTTCAAGTTCGCCAGCGTGAAGTACACCGGCAACATCTACACCATGCCGCAGGTGCTGAAGGCCGACCTGCCGTCCATGGAGAAGCTGGACGACATCTATCTGCAGCGGATCATCGACCTGACGCTCAAGAAGCACCCCGGGGTGTCGCAGGAGTCGGTGACCAAGATGATGGGTCTGAGCTGACCGGCGGCGCGGCGCCGGTCGCAGAGCACCGTCCAGTGATGATCAACGCCCTCTGGAGAGGGTGGCGGTCATGCCCTCCCGGTCCAGGCGGAAGAAGGTCCAGTCCATCTTCCTTCCCCCCAGCTTCTGGTAGAAGCTCATCGCTCCCACGTTCCAGTCCAGGGCGCACCACTCCATTCGTCCGCATCCCCTGTCCATCGCCTCCCGGACGCAGAACCTGAAGAGTTCGCGACCAATCCCGCTCTTGCGCACGCGCTCCTGAACGTAGATGTCCTCCAAGAACAGGGTGGGGGCGGCGAGGAAGGTGGAGTAGGTGAAATAGTAGGTGATGTAGCCGACCGCCTTGCCATCGAGGTAACCGAGGAAGGCATAGAACAACGCCGGGTCGGCCGTGACGTGCCTTCTAAGGCGTTCGCGGGCCTCGGCGTTCGGGGGGTCCAGCTTCTCGAATACCGCCAGCTCGGTGATGAGCGATATCAGCTGGTCGGCGTTCTCCGGCGTGACGCGGACGATCTCCACGCCCTTGGCGGTTTCGGGCATAGCCGCGGGTAACGACCTCTCAATATTTCGTTTTGTCCAAGGATTTTCTGATTTTTCAGAACATTCTTATAGTTATGAAAAGATTCCCGGAGCATGTCACGCCGCAAGGACCGCGAGGAGGCGGAATGCTGCGCCGAGCCGTCCGTATCCCCAAAATACGATGTGGAGGGAGTGGCCACGGTGGACGAGAGAGGACAGATGGTGCTGCCTAAGGCCATCCGCGACAAGGCGGGGATCCGTCCCGGGGACAAGCTGGCCATCGTCACCCTGGTCAGGGACGGAAAGGTGTGCTGCCTTCACCTGTTAAGGACGGACGACCTGGTCCACGGGGTCAAGGATATCCTGGAGCCGAAGGGGGGTTGACCATGGAGGAAGGCTACGCCACGGAGATAATGGCCACCGTTTCCCAGCTGGGAAGCCGGGAGCGTAACGATCATCTCAAGGCCAGGATAGGCATCGATCGCATGGGTCATCGGGTCCGGCCCGGGCTCTACGCCCTGGGGTCTCCCACGCGGTCCTCGCCGGTGCTGGTCACGGCGAACTATTCCCTAAGTTTCGACGCGCTGCGCTCGGCCTTGCCGGGAAGGAACGCCTGGATACTGGCGCTCGACACCAAGGGGATCAACGTCTGGTGCGCGGCGGGCAAGGGCACCTTCGGCACCGAGGAGTTGCTGAAGGCGGTCCAGGCCACGGACCTGGCCTCGAAGGTCGACGGCCGGACGCTGATACTCCCCCAGCTGGGGGCGCCCGGCGTCTCCGCCCACCAGGTCAGGAAGGGTTGCGATTTCAAGGTGGAGTACGGACCGGTCAGGGCGGAGGACCTGCCGGCCTACCTGGACACCGGAGAGTGCACCGAGGAGATGCGCACCGTCCGATTCAAGCTGAAGGACCGGCTGGTGCTGGCCCCGGTGGAGGTCAGGAACTACCGGTGGTTGATGGTCCTGATGATCCTGGCCGCGGTGTTCGTTCCCTTCTACGGGCCCCTGGTCCTGGCGCTCACCCTAGGCGGGATATTCCTTTTCCCGGCCCTGCTGCCGCGTCTTCCCGGAAAGGACCTGTCCCTGCGGGGAATGGTCCTGGGCGGGTTGCTGGTCACCCCGTTCGCGCTGTACCAGCTGCTCTTCTGGAGCGGGGGCTTCGTGATCGCGGCGGTGGCGGCCGAGTACATGCTGATGATAGCCTGGCTGGGGTACATAGGCCTTAACTTCACCGGCTCCACGACCTTCACCTCGCGCACCGGGGTGCGCCGGGAGATATTCGCCTACATCCCCTGGATTGCCGGAATGGCCCTGCTGGGCGGGGCTCTATCCGTGGTCACCCTCGCCCTCTACGCGGGGTGGTTGTGATGGACATCGGAATGCTGGAGATGCAGCCTCCTGAGAAGGGGGCGGCCATAAACACCCTGGTCTTCCGTCCCGGACGATGCACCAACTGCGGCATGTGCCTGAAGGTATGCCCGCACCGGGTGTTCGCCCCTGGGGAGAGAAGGGTCAAGATGGCCAGGGCGGACCTGTGCATGGAGTGCGGGGCCTGCCAGATGAACTGCCCCTCCGGGGCCATCGCGGTGGACAGCGGGGTGGGCTGCGCGGCGGCGATAATCAAGGCTGCGCTGAGGGGCAAGGACGAGGTGGTGTGCGGCGAGGAATGCTGCCGGTGACTATGGCGATGGTGGTCTCTTCCAGGTGAACCAGCCGGAGGGCGCCCTGATGACGAACCTGGCGCCCTTTCCCGGCTCCCCCTCCTCGGCGATGGTGAAGCCTGTGGTGGACAGTACCTCCCGGGCCAGATAGAGACCGAGACCGGTGTTGTCGCCGTAGCCCTTATCGAATATCAGCTCCTTCCTGTCCGACGGCACGCCGATCCCGTCATCCTCCCAGATGATGGCCAGCCCCTTCTCGACGTTCTCCCCGCGGACGACCGCCCTGGTGGCGTGCTCCCCGTGCCGCACGGTGTTGTCGGCCAAGGTATGGAACACGTTCTCCAGCAGCGGGTCGGCCAGCAGACGTATCCCCTGCACATGGGATTCGACGTCGATCCCCTTCATGTCCACCTTCGCCAGGACCTTGTCGATGGTGGACTGGACGTCCTGCCAGGCGGTGGCCTTCGTCCCCTCCGCGCCCTGCGCGCTGGCGAACTCCAGGTGACCGTTGGCGCTCTTGGCCCGTTCCATGAGCTTTCCGACCAGATGTTTCTGCCTATCGTTCAGCTCGGTCATCTCCAGAAGCTCCAGGTAGCCCCAGGTGGCGGTCAGGTCGTTCCTCATGTCGTGCCTGAGTATCTGGTTCAGAGTGCTCATGCTCCGGTTGGCCCTCCGGAGCTCCTCCTCCAGGGCCTTGCGGTTGGAGATATCGTGCAGCACCAGCACCACGCCCACCGGCTTCCCCTCCCGGAAGATGTCCGAGGTGGAGAGGATGAAATGCCGGGAACTATCGTCGATGACCATGGCCGTCTCCCATTTGTTGGAGCCCGCGGGGACCTTGAGGCCGCGCGCCTTCATCCTCTCCCACAGGTAATCCGAGTTCTGGTCCAGGACCTTCCTCCCCGGCCGGTTGGCGTAGACCACCTGGAGCGAGGAGTCCAGTATGATGACCGCGTCGTCCATCCCCCCCACCGCCTCCCGGAAACGGATGATCTCCAGGCTCCCGAAGTCCGAGCGCCGCTCGCCGAAGAACACGATCAGGGCGGTGAGCCCGAAGCCGATGGACAGTATGTCCACCAGGGGATCGTCGCGCGGGCTGAACACGTACAGGAGGCCGGTGATCAATATGGTTATGGTGGCCAGCATGAGCGTGCTCAGCCCTGCCCGGCGTTCCGATGTGGTATCCATCAGGACTCGGGCCAGCAACACGTTGGTGGCCAGGATCACCAGGAAGAAATAGGCCATCCAGAACGCGAACAGGGGACCGTAGTCAGCCTCGAACATGTAGAACCCGTGGCTCTGCACGATCACCACGTCCTCGTAGAAGAGGTGGTGATATCCGTTGGTGACGTTGAACAGTATGGCGGCGATGGCCGGGGAGGCGATGAGCAGGACGTTCCGCTTGGTGACGTATCGGCCCAGCCCAATGTACTGGACGACGAAGATGAGCAGGGTGATCAGGATCATCGACTCGCAGACGTACTCCAGGGCCACGACCGGCAAAGCCAGGTCCATGCCCCCTATCATCTTCTCCATCAGCAGCACCAGGGAGTTCAGGGAGACGAAGGCGAAGCATATGGCCATGGCCGTCCGGTGCTCGGTCCGCTTCCCGGTCAGGACCTTGTAGGCCACCCAGGCCGTGAACGCGGCCGCGAGAAGGTTGGGAACGATGATGGCAGCCCCGTAGTAGTCCATGGTCGACCTGACAGGGCGAATATGCCGGGAACCGATATAAGTGATATGGGGAACGGTTATCAGGCGGAGAAGACCTGCGAGGAACCCTTACGAAACGCCATCCTCATCTCGTTGGGCATCCTTGGCCGACCCCTTCATTATCTGGTCCTCGATGCGGACCACCGATCTGGACGCCGAGAAGACCAGTGTCAGGAATATCATGGGTATCCCGGCCACCAGGTACCAGATACGGACGCCGAACTCGTCCGCCAACGGACCGGCCAGCAGCAGTCCGACCGGCATCATGGCGGTGGCCCCTGCGCTTATCAGGGCGAACACCCTGCCCTGCATGACGAAAGGAACGGACGCCTGCATCATGGCCATCATGGAACCGTTGAGCAGGGATAAGCTGAGGCCGATCGTCGCCGACAGCCCATAGGCCAGCAGGAGCAGCTCGGCCGGAACGATCCCCAGGGCGGTGATGGCCAGGCTCAGTACCATGGTGAAGACCAGCATGGTGACCGCCTTGCGCTTTCCTCCTCCCCATACCCCCAGGAGCACTCCCCCGGCCAGCATCCCGATGCCCGCCAGCGCCTCCATCGCCGCGTACTCCCCGGCGCCCCCCTGGAAATGGTCGATGACCAGCAGGGGCAGCAGGGAGAAGGCCGGGCTCAGCAGGAGGTTGGCGATCATGAACAGGACGATTATCGAGAGCGCGCCGCGCCAGCTCTTGAGGAAGGCCAAGCCTTCCTTCATCTCCTTCATCAGGGACGGTTTTTTCTCGATGTCCCGCTCCGGCTCGGGGATGGAGATGAAAAGCAGCGGCACGATGGCCACGACGGCGGTGATCAGATCGACCGACAGCACTGCCCACATCGGGAACAGCGCTATCAATACCGCTCCGGCGGGGGCGGCGATCACGTTGGAAAGACCGTACATGGCCTGGTTCAACCCTCCGATCCGTCCCAGATGCCGCTCGGGCACCATCAGGGAGGTAGCGGCCTGCATGGCCGGCCAGTGGAACCCGGAGACGGTGGCCCGGCCCAACATGGCCAGGAGGACCATCCAGACCTCGGCCGTTCCGGTCAGGAAGGCCAGCATCAGCAGCAATGCCATGAGGGAGATCAGCGAGTCCGCCGCCACCATGGTCCGGCGGCGGTTCCAGCGGTCGACGTAGGCTCCGGCCCAGGGGGCGATCAGGATCTGGGGGAGCACCCCCATGAGCGTTCCCAGGGCCAGCACCGTCGCCGAGCCGGTCTCCACCGTCAGCCACCAGACCAGGGCGAACTGCACCAGGGCGCTCCCCACCAGGGAGAAGGCCTGGCCTCCCCAGATGGTAAAGAAGTCCCTCTTCCAGGAGGCCGCCCCGCCGCTCTTCAGCATCATGCACCTGATATCGGTGGCCACCGACCATCAACCGCGTGGACAGAAGAGGCCGGCCCCGGTATCCCCACCGGCCCCTCTAATGACTTTGGTCAATATATCCTTTCACAAAATTAAAAAAAAAGGCGGCCCGAAGGCCGCTCAAGGCACGACCAGGACCGGAGCCTTCCCGCCCTGCACCAGACGGTGGGAGGTGCTGCCGATTAGGGCCTCCTTGAAGGGGCTCAGACCGCGGGTTCCCACCACCACCAGGTCGTGGTCCTTGGCCAGCCGCAGCAGCTGCTCCGCCGCGTGGCCGAACTCCACCACCGAGCGGTGCTTGACCCCCATCTCTTCGAGCAGCGTCTCTGCCGGCCGCAGCCGCTCCCCTCCCAGTTTGGTCTCCTTTCCCATGTAGGTGGCCTTTCCGCTCAACCTCTCGTGGTCGCTGGGGGTGAAGACCAAGGCCAGGGTCACCTCGGCGCCGAACCCCTTGGCCAGTGTTCCCGCGAACTCCACGGCGCGCAGGGCGTTCTCGGAACCGTCCACCCCCACCAGGATCCGCTTTAGCGATGTCATTTCCATCACCGTGCTGAACTATTCGACGGTGGGGCTATAATCTTTCCTCAGCACCCTTTATTACCGAAGAGGTCCAATCGGCTGGACGGTGAGAACGTTGCACCTGCTGTGCTGGAACGTGAACGGGATCCGAGCTGCCTACAAGAAGGACCTGGACCGCCTGCTCCGGCAGGACGGGGCGGACGTCATCTGCCTGCAGGAGACCAAGGCCACCCCGGACCAGCTGCCCGAGGGATTGCGAAGCGTTCCTGGCTACCATTCCTATTTCGTCTCGCCCGAGGAGAGGAAGGGGTATAGCGGAGTATGCATCTACTCCAAGGCGAAGCCGAACAAGGTGATACCGGGGTTCGGCCAAAGGCGCTTCGATTCCGAGGGGCGGACCCTGGTCGCCCATTACGATGATTTCGTCCTCTTCAACATCTACTTCCCCAACGGCAAGGCCTCCCCGGAGAGGCTGCGATACAAGATGGAGTTCTACCAGGAGTTCCTGGAGGTGGCCAAGAGGACGGTGGAGGGCGGCAGGCATGTCGTCGTCTGCGGGGACGTTAACACCGCGCATCGGGAGATCGATCTCGCGCGGCCCAAGGAGAACGGGAAGATCTCCGGGTTCCTGCCCCAGGAACGGAAATGGATAGACGATTTCCTGGCCGCCGGCTTCGTGGACACCTTCCGCATGTTCGATCCGAGCCCGGAACGGTACACCTGGTGGGATATGAAGACCCGGGCCCGGGAGCGGAACGTGGGGTGGCGCATCGACTACTTCTTCGTGGACGAGGGACTGCGCCCCAAATGCCGCGACGCCTTCATCATGCCCGAGGTGCTGGGATCGGACCACTGCCCCATAGGCCTGGTGCTGGAGATATGAGCGCCGAGGTCCGCGGTATTCGCCCGGGGGATCGGCGTCTTCGCCGCGCAGGTCCATGAACGCGATCGTTGGTCCCGGAAGCCCTTCTCCGATCTCAGATAACATGAGCACGACGATGTCCATCGCTTTTCCAAACGGTTCCGACCCGACGAGCGAGCGGTGGCATTGACAATTTTATATCCTGGCGAAACACATTCCTGGATAGAAGGGACGAAATGAGCGTTGTTCTGGCAACCGACGGAAGGGCGCATACCTCCAAAGCGATCGATTATGCGTTGGAGTATGCGCGGCTGCACCGCGAAGCGCTGTATGTTGTTTTTGTGATAGGCCCCAGGCATGAAGAGAACCGGGAGGGCACGGTGGGCGATGCCAAGAAGCACCTGGAGGAGATCAAGGTCCGGGCGACCCAGCAGGGTGTGGAGACCACCACCCTCCTGGAGACCGGTTCCCCGGCCGAATCCACCGTCGCCGTGGCCGAGAGGGTGGGAGCCTCGGCGATAGTCGTGGGCACATCGGGCAAGACCGTTCTGGACCGGGTGCTGATAGGCAGCGTATCAGAGCATGTGGTGCGTAACTCGCACTGCACGGTGATCGTCGTCAAGTGACCTGCAGCCGACCGAGCGCCTCAAGGAGCGCCAGCACGACCGTGCGCGGATGAGGCGGGCAGCCGGGGATGAAGATGTCCACCGGCAGGACCTCGGCCACTCCGCTCCCGGCGGCGTACGTTCCGCCGAACGGACCGCCGGATATGGCGCAGGTGCCCATGGCCGCCACTAGACGCGGTTCGGGCGTGGCTTGGTATGTTTTCAGCAAGGCCGGGAGCATGTTCCGGGTCACCGGGCCTGTCACCAATAGCATGTCGGCGTGCCTGGGCGAGGCCACGATCTTGATCCCGAAGCGTTCCAGGTCGTAGATGGGGTTCGAGAGGGAGTTCACCTCCACCTCGCAGCCGTTGCAGGAGCCGGCGTCCACCTCTCGGATGGCCAGGGACCGGCCGAGGACCTGACGAACCTCGTCGCGGAGCTGGATCTTCAGTTCCGGAAGGGTGGAGTTACGCCTCAGCACCAGGGAGGAGCGCTGGGACACCGCCGGCAATTCGGCAGATAAGGAGATCGAGGCCTTGGGGCAGGCGGGAACGCAGTCACCGCAGAACAGGCATCTGCCAGTGTCAATAATCCAATCATCCTCGATGGTGATGGCCGACGCCGGACAGGCCTTGACGCAATCACCGCACAGGTCGCAACGGGAGTCGGCCATGGGGGCGCGGGTGCAGCCTTGCTGTCGGAGAATGGCCAGCGGTTCGGTTTCTATTCTCCTATCCCGGACCCTCCTTTTTATGATGTCTAGCATGGAAACACCTACAGATCATTCCCCGAGTATGACAGGTTGAAGCTTTTGTTGATGAGCGGGAAGTCGGGCACGATATCTCCGAGGACCGCCTGCTCGATGCCGGGCCAGTTGCAGAAGGACGCGTCCCTGACCTTGTGTCTGATGACCCTGCCGTCCCTGAAGTGCAGGGCGTGCAGGACCTCGCCGCGCGGGGACTCCACTATGCCCACGCGTACCCCCTTGGATGGAATGGTCACATCGACCGGAGCCCTGCTTCCGGACATCTTGTCGATGGACTCGATGATGAGGCTGATGGATTCCTTGATCTCCTCGGCCTTGACGTGCATTCGCGCCAGGACGTCGCCCTCAGTGCGCACGGGCACCCGGAAGCTAAGCTTTCCATATCCAGCATAGGGCAGGTCCCGGCGAATGTCGGCGTCCACTCCGCTCGCCCGTGAGACAGGCCCCACCAGCCGGAGGTCCTTGGCCACCTTAAGACCCACCCGGCCCGTGGTCTCGGCCCGGTCCATGTACGAAGGCGTGTTCAGCATCCTCTGCACCAGCGCGTCCGTCTCGTTGCCGACCTCCATCAGCGTACGCTGCACCTCGTCGACGGCCTCGGGCGTGAACACGTCCCTCATGCCCCCGACCTTCATCACGCCCCATAGCAAACGGTGGCCGGTGAGCCGCTGGTTCAACCGTAGCATCTTCTCCTTTACCGAATAGAGCTCCGCCGCCGGCACGGAGAACGCCGTGTCCAAGGCCAATCCAGCGATGTCCCCCAGATGGTTATGGATGCGCTCCAGTTCCGCCAGTGCGCACCTCCCGTACTCGATCGCCTCAGGAACCTCAGTATCAGACTCGAGCGCCTGGAGGTAGGCGAGGGAGTGGGCGACACCGTTGTCCCCAGATATCCTCTCGCACATGAGCAGAGCCTTTGATGGGCTGGCAGCCTCCAGCATCTTCTCTACCCCCCTGTGCAGGTATCCCAACCTGATCTCCAGGTTCAATATCGGCTCCCCGGCGATGGAGAAGCGGAAGTGCCCAGGTTCGATGACTCCGGCATGGACCGGACCGACGGGGACCTCGAACACCCCGTCCCCCTCCACCACCTTGAACGGGTAGGGCGAGCTTGCCAGGGGCACCTTGGTATCTGCCGGGAAGTCCTTCCTCAGGGGGTACGTCCCCTCGGGCCAGGTGTCATACAGAACGAGGGGGCGCGGGTCAGGATGGCCCTCGGCCCTTATCCCGAACATGTCCTGGATCTCGCGCTCGTACCAGTTCGCGCTATAGATGAAGGGCGTGAGCGACGGATATTGCCCGCCCGTCGGGGCGGTGAGTATGAGCGCTCCGTTCCACTTCCTGGACGTGAGGACGCAGTAGAGAGCGAGGGAACCACCAGAATCCCGGTCGTCGCACGCGTGCAGGGACGAGATGACCGCCTCGTCCTCTGCGCACAGGGACCTTATCATGCCATTGAAGGAGCTGAGGGGGACCTCGATGGCCCTGTCCCTTTCCCCAGCAGGAACGGTCGTCAAGGCATTGCCTGTCTCGTGCTCGAGACGATCGACGACCTCCGCGGTGGTCATGGCCATGTTCAGGCACCTCCGAACAGGTCGACGATGGACCGCAGCCCATCGCTAAGCAGGTCTGGCAGGTACAGACCCATTATGAGTATGGTAGCGGCTAGGACGATCATGGGAAGGAGGCCGACCTTGCTGACCTCCCCCTTCTTCATGCCCTCGGGGGGTTCCCCGAAGACCATTTTGCTGATATGGGCCATGAAGGCCGCGAATATGACCACTATGATGGCGATATAGGCCACCGTCGCCCACACGTCCCCCTGGTCAAAACCCGCGGTCATGACCATGATCTCGCTGGTGAATACACTGAAGGGGGGCGAGCCGGTGATGGCCAATGCCCCGATGAGGAGTAGAACGGCGGTGAAAGGCATGGTCCTCGCAATACCTCTGACCTCTTCGATCCCCCTGGTCTTGTACTTGAGCAATACGTTCCCGGCGCTGAAGAACAGAAGGGACTTGGTGAGGGCGTGGTTGAGCATATGCAGCAGCGCCCCGAATATCCCCCAGAACCCGCCGAAGCCGAACCCTATGGAGATGATGCCCATGTGTTCTATGCTCGAGTACGCTAGGAGGCGTTTGTAGTCCTTCTGCACGATTATGAAGGCCGCGGCGATGACCAACGATATCAGGCCGAAGAGGAGGAGCAGGTCACTGCTGAACTCACCCCCGACCGAGGAGTGGGTGAGAAGGATGTGATATCTTAGAACGGCGTACATCGCGCAGTTCAGGAGGACCCCGGAGAGCAGAGCGCTGACCGGGCTTGGCGACTGGGAATGGGCGTCCGGGAGCCAGGTGTGCATGGGCGCCAACCCGACCTTGGTGCCGTAACCGATGAGGACGAGCACGAAGCCGAACTTCAGGAGGGATGGGTCCAGCTGGTCTGCGGCCGCCATTAAGGAGGTCCAGTTCATGCCGCTCTCCTCCCCCAGAATTCCGATCGAGGACGCGTAGACGAATATGGTGCCCAGCAACGCCAGGGCGATACCTACGGAGCAGATTATCAGATATTTCCAGGCCGCCTCCAATGACGTCCCTTTGTTATAGAAACCGACCAGGAAGGCCGACACCAGGGTCGTGGCCTCGACCGCGATCCAGACCACGCCGAGGTTGTTGGACACGACCACCAGTACCATGGTGAAGATGAACATGAAGAGGGAGGTGTAGTAGAAGCGTACCATGTTCAGGCTGATCCCCTCCTCCTCGTGCTCGTGCCGTATGTAAGAGATCGAGTACAGTATGGCGAGGAACCCCACGAAGGAGATTATCAGCATCATCAGGGCACTGAGCTGGTCGATGTACCACATGCCCTCGCTCCATGGTCCCTCCCGGAACACGGAGATCGACGCGTACCCGCCGGAGATGAGGAGCAGGAAGGCCCCGATGATGGCGGTGGCCTCGATCAATCTGGTCCGCCTGTTGAGCAGGAAACAGATCAGGGACACTGCCAAAGGCAGGAGGGCGATGGTCTCGATCAATCCTTCAGCCCCCTCAGACTCGTCGCGTCGATGGAATCGAAAGTGCGGTTGATGCGGAAGGCGAACACGACCATGATGACAACGCCGACGAACACGTCGAAGAACACGCCGAGCTCGACTATCATGGGCATGCTGTACGTCATCGCTATGGCCGCCAGGAACACACCGTTCTCTACCACCAGCAGGCCTATGGCCTCGGTGATGGCCTTGCGGCGGGAAACCATGAGGAACAGCCCGATGAGGACGGTGGCGAAGGAGATGGCCAGGCAATTTCCGGTGATGGCCGTCCCCAGGTCCATGATGGGCTCGGTCACGTAGTAGGCCAGCAGCGCCAGGGCGGCGCATATGAGCAGCGAGCCAGGTATCTTGATGAGCGGCTCGACCTCCTTCTTGACCTGGATCTTCTCGGTGGTATAATCGATGAACCTGGGTATTACGATGGCCTTGAGGGCGACGCTTAGTACTGCGATTATGTAAATATTCTCGGCCTTCGTCTCAAATGCCACGACGGCGGCCAGACCGCCCAGGGCAAGGGACTGGATGGCGAACAGGCGGGTGAGGGAGCGCATCCGACCGCTGGCCACGAGCATGAAATCGGTCAGCAAGATGATGGCCGCGAACGTATCGACCAGGTCCAAACTTAGCGAGTCTTGCATTGATGTCACCTCATAGTATGTAGAACGAGACCACCGCCAGAAGTGACAGGGTGAACGAGACGGTCAACAGGTTAGGCAGACGGAACAGGCGCATCTTGGCCATGGAAGACTCGATCACCGCGATCGCCAGTGCGAACAGGAATATCTTGATGAGCACGGCCAGCAGGCCGATGCCGATGGCGACCGCCGAGATCTCGATGGCGATCCCCCAGGGGAAGAAGATGTTGGCCATCAACGCCATGTAGAGAACGAGCTTGGTCATGCTGGACCACTCCATGAGAGCGAGCTGCTTCCCAGAATGCTCTAATATCATGGCCTCGTGGATCATCGTCAGTTCCAGATGGGTGGCGGGATTGTCCACCGGCACCCGGGCGTTCTCCGCTAACGTGGATATGAAGAAGGCGGCGAAAGCCAGGAACAGCGCCGGACGGACCAGGTCCAGACCGGATGTGGCCAGGCTCTCGGAGATCTGTCCTAGGACGGTGGTCCCGGTTATCAGCGCCATGGTGAATATGGAAAGAAGGATGGTGGGTTCGACGAGAACCGATACGGTCATCTCCCTGCTGCTCCCCATCCCCCCGAAGGAGGAACCCGCGTCGAGACCGGAGAGGGCCAGGAAGAAACGCATCATGCCGAAAAGATAGACGACCACGATCAGGTCCCCTAGGAAATTTGCTGAGGTGGAGGTGAAGAAAGGCACCATGAGGGCGGCGGTGATGACGGCCGTCATACAGACGTACGGCGCGGCCATGAATATCCAGGATGTATCCTTAGAGACCACTGAGTCCTTACGGAAGAGCTTGGCAAGGTCCCGGTACGGTTGCAGCATGGAGGGGCCCTGCCTCCCTTGGAAGAAGGCCTTGAACTTGCGGATAAGTCCTGTCACCAGGGGGGCGATGGCAAGGATTAGGAGCATCTGCAGGACCTCGATCAGCATCTTACCACCTCATGGCCAATAATAGCAGGACCAGCATCACGAAGATATAGCCCAGATAGGTCTGGATGCTGCCCGTCTGTATTACGCTGAACTTCTTGGCAGCCCAGCGAACGAAGGCCACCACCGGGTCATACATGTATCTCTCGAAAACCGGCACCACGGTGCTGGTGTATCTCATATCCGTCTTTACGTACGGTGACGGCCGCGCCGTCGCCTGGAACTCCCTCTTGGGGCGATAGACCCAGGAGAACATCCGATTGATGGGGTTGGAAAAGCCCCTCCCGGTATACTCCGTCCTGGATGTGAGCGGGGTCCCGCAATCCCAGGTGTCGGCCTGGACGACCTTTCCCCTGCCGCCGTAGCGCCCTGCCAGAAGGAAGACCGTCGGGAATATGATAGCCAGAAGTACGGCGATGAAGACCGGTGATACCTGCGAGAACCTTCCACCAGTGGGAAGGTCTATGTTTATCATCAGCCCGTTGGTGAGCTGGTCCGCGATGGAGGCGCCGATGAGCGGCGATGCCGCGTTATCAAGGACCGGTAATATCGAGAAAGACAAGACGCCGACCAGGACGCAGAGGGCGGCCATCGTGCCCATCCCGACCAGCATGGTCCTTGGGACCTCCTTGGCCTGTTCGGCCTCCTCGCTCCTTGGTCTGGCCAGGAAAGTGATCCCGAACGCCTTGAGGAAGGTGGCCGCCGCCATGGCCCCGGTGATCGCCAGGGTACCGAGGCTTACCGGCATGATGACCTTGACCACCATGTCCGGGAAGTTGAAGGACTGTAGCATGGACTGGAAGATCATCCATTCGCTGACGAAACCGGCGGTGGGCGGGATGGCGGCCACGGAGAGCACGCCGATGAAGAAGAACAGGCTGGTGTACGGCATCCTCTTGGCCAGGCCGCCAAGCATCTCCATGTTCCTGGTATGGGCGGCGTACAGCACGCTTCCCGCACCCATGAACAGCAGGGACTTGAAAAGGGCATGGCTTAGCACATGCATCAGGGCGGCGATGAGGGCGAGGGCGGCGAACTCAGATAGACCGTAGGACTGGAAGAGCATCGCCGTCCCCAATGCTATCAGTATGATGCCCATGTTCTCAACGGTGGAGAAGGCCAGCATCCGTTTTATGTCGCTCTCGATCAGGGCGTACATCACCCCTAACAGGGCGGATATGCTGCCCACCGCGAGCACCAGTACGCCCCACCAGGGGTCCTGCACGCCCAGGAAGTCGAAGTAGCACCTGACCAGCATATAGATGGCGGTCTTGACCATGACCGCGGACATCAGAGCGGATATGTTGGAGGGCGCGGCGGGATGGGCCATCGGCAGCCAGATATGCAGAGGGATTATGCCAGCCTTGGTGCCGAAGCCTATGAGCCATAGGACGAACACCGAGGAGCGCATCAGTCCTGACATACCGGATGCCGCGCTGCCGAAGGAGCTGAAATCGAAAGACCCGGACTGGGTATACATCAGGATGAAGCCGACGGTTATGGCGGCCGTTCCGATGTGCGTCATGACGAGGTAGAAAAGACCCGAGCCGACCGTTCCCCTCTCCCGGCTCTCATAAATGACCAGAAAGTAGGAGCAGACCGACATGGTCTCCCACATGATCAGGAACATGATGGCGTTGGAGGACGTGACCACCATCACCATCGACGCATAGAACAGGATGAAGAAGAAACCCATCAGGCCGATGGGATATTTTCCTTTGTAATGCCCGACATAGCCCAATGAATACAGGGACACCGCGAACGTGACCAGGGATATCGTGAGCAGGAAAATGGCGCTCAGGCCGTCCACCGAGAAGGAGAAGGTGCCGAATATGGAATGAAGGGGGATCTCGACCTCGAAGCCGCCATTGAGTAGGACGTCGGCGGCCACGACCAACCCGAGCAAGGAGGACAGGGAAGAGACACCGAAAGCGACCTTCGTGCTAAGACTGGGCCGGGCGTTCGATAATGCCGCGATCGGCGCACCCAAGAACGCGATGGCCAGAAGAAGGAGGAATAAGTTTTCACTGATCATTGACGTCACCGCTTGATGCAGGGATCGGAAGCTTCCGGTTCCCGGCCTGACTAACGGTCTTTTCCAGGGGCGTGCGAGATACCTGCCTGCGGATTCGGGCAAATCCTGATTCCCTTTTTAAATATTTCTATGCGACATACGCCAATTCCCCTCTTTTCCAATGATAAGGCGACCTTCTCACCAGGTGTTCTTTGATGCGACCCAGGCCTGACGAAGGGAGAGGTTGGGCAATCATTAAAGCCGATATGGTGCGTAGCCTATCCGAGGCACCATATGAAAGGCGAGAGGAGGAACGGCGGGGTGGAAACCCTGGCGATACTGGCGGCCGCCTTGCGCATCGAGGAGTTCGGCATCCAGTTCTACCGCCGCTTCAGCGAATGCGTGGGGGACGAGAACGGCTCGGCCCTGCTCAGAGGACTGGGAAGGGACGAGGAGCAGCACAAGGAGCAGGTGGAGAGGGAGATGCGTCGGGTAGCCCCGGACAGGGACCCGGCGGAGGTCGCCCCGGGGAGATCGCTGCTCGGCATCGTCCCGGAGAAGGCCTTTCCATTCCCTCCGGACCGGTGCCTGACCCTGGAGGATGAGATCAAGGCCCTGGAGGTGGGGATCCAGGTCGAGATATCGTCGATCAATATGTACCGCGAGGCCGCCCTGATGGTCGAGGAGCCGGGGGTGAAGCGCCTCCTGCAGAGGCTGACCGAGATCGAGGACGGACACCGGAAGCTCTTGGAGGAGAGCATGCAGCTGTTGCGGGACAAGGGCGCGTGGTACGGGTACACCCCGATATTGGAAGGATGAGGGCCGACGGACGGTCCATAGTATTAATTCAATAAGAAATATTTTTATTTCCGCCCCTTTTGGCCATCACGATGGATGGGCTGAAAAAAACTTTAATACCCGTTGGACATGCATACTGCACAATCTAAACGGGGTTGGCATCGCCAATCCTCCTCACTGGGGCTCAGAGGTATCGCAATGGTCAAATTACCGAACATCGACAGAGAGGTAAAAGCTTGCCTTCAATGCGGCTACTGCATTCGCACCTGCGAGACGTGGAGGCAGACGCCCTGGGAGTCCGTCACCCCCAGGGGAAAGGTCTTCTACATATCGCAGCTGGGCAAGCGCACCGCATTGGACAAGATCCTGGGCCGCAAGGTCGAGATCGACGACGAGTTCGTGGAAGCGCTGTTCATGTGCACCACCTGCGCCGCTTGCGCTACCGTTTGCCACGTGGGCATAGACTTCGCCGAGTTCTGGGAGAAGGTCAGGGAGTGGTGCATCGAGAACGGGCATGGCCCCATGCCCGCCCACGTGACCATCAAGGAGAGATTGGAGGAAAGCCGGAACCCCTACAACGAGCCGATGGACAAGAGGGGAGCCTGGTATCCGGCCGTCCCCAAGGCGGACAACCCCGACGTGGTGTTCTTCGCCGGCTGCACCGCCTCCTACCGCATGCAGAACCTGGCCAAGGCCAGTGTTATATTCCTTAACCGCTGCGGCGTGTCCACCAACATCATGGAGGGCGACGAGTGGTGCTGCACCTCCCCCGCGCTGAGGACCGGCCAGACCGGACTTACCTATCGCTTCGCCGAGCACACCATCGGCACCGTCGAGCACATGGGCGCCAAGGCCATGGTCACCGCTTGCGCCGGCTGCTACAAGACCACCGTTCACGACTACGGCAAGTACTACTCCCACCCCAGCTTCGAGGTGTTCCACTTCGCCCAGTACGCCAACAAGCTGCTGAAGGAGAAGAAGGTCAAGTTCACCAAGGAGATCAAGGCCAAGGTCACCTACCACGATCCGTGTCACCTCGGACGCCACGCCAAGGTGTACGACGAGCCGCGCGAGGTCATAAAGTCCATACCGGGAGTGGAGTTCATCGAGATGAAGAACATCCGCGAGAGCTCCCGGTGCTGCGGAGCCGGCGGCGGTTACAAGAGCCAGTACAACGACATGGCCATCGCCATCGCCGTGGAGAGGGTCAAGGAGGCCGTGGACACCGGAGCGGACATCCTGGCGACGACCTGCCCGTTCTGCGTGCTCAACATGACCCAGGCGGCCAAGAAGATCGGGGCCAAGATCAAGGTCATGGACGTCTCCGAGATGCTGGCCATGGCCACCGAGCCCGAGGCTCCGGCCGAACCGGCGAAGCAGTGAGCCCATCGACCAAATCCCTTCCCATTTCTTCATTTTCCATGCCCGCCGATAGGCTGAGTGTCATATGAGCCAAGACGATTCGGCGGCCTTCCGGGCTGCCCATTACCTGCGGAAAGGATATCAGGGGCTGGTCAGCGAGGACCTGAGGACCTATCTGAAGAGATGGATACCGCTATCCATCCTGATCGGTCTCTTCGCCGGCCTGGCAGCCATGGCCTTCCAGTGGCTGCTGCTGGGGATCTGGCACGTATCCTACGACCTGGCCGGACTGCCGTGGTACCTGAGGCTCCTCCTGCCGGCGGCCGGAGGCCTTCTGGCCGGATGGATCGTCTCTCGCTTCAGCCCCGAGTCGGCCGGGGGCGGAACGGGATATGTGATCGAGGCGATCCACCACCATGGGGGTTACGTAAGGCCGCGCTCCGGGCTTTTCAAGATCGTGGTCTCCGCCCTGACCATAGGTACCGGGGGGAGCGGGGGGCGGGAAGGGCCGATCATGCATATCGGGGCCTCGGTGGCCTCCTTCTTCGGAGGGAGGCTCAAGCTGAAGAAAGGAGAGATGCGCACCTTGGCCATCGCGGGGGCCGCGGCCGGCCTGTCGGCGGTCTTCCGGGCCCCCCTGGGCGCCGCCATATACGCCATAGAGGTCCCTTACAAGAACGACCTGGAGCCCGGAGCGGTCATCCCCTCGATGATCGCCAGCGTGGTCTCCTATCTGGTGTTCGTGTCCTTCAACGGGTATGAGCCGCTGTTCGAGGCCCCGGCCATGGACGCGGACCTGGGATTGATGGTGGTCCTGGCCATAGTCCTGTTGGGCGCGGTGATCGGCCTGGCCGGGAGGCTTTTCATTTTCAGCATGCGCACTGCGGAGATGTTGACCGCCCGCAGCCGCCTGCCGCTGGCGGCCAAGGTCATGTACGGCGGTCTGCTGGTGGGATGCGTCGGCCTGTTCGTCCCGGAGGTGCTGGGATTGGCGGAGGACGAGATCGCCATGTTGATAGAGGGGTCCATCACCTCCATCGGTTTCCTGCTGGTCCTCTTCCTGGCCAAGATGGTGGCCACCAGCATGACCGTGGGAAGCGGGGGCAGCGGAGGGGTGTTCTTCCCCTCGTTGATGATGGGTGGAGCCCTGGGCGCGGCGTTCGCTTCCGTCCTGGGCCTGTCACCCTTGCCGCTCTTCGCCATAGCCGGCATGGGGGCCATGATGTCCGGGGTTTCCAAGACCCCCATAGCCGCCTCGATACTCATGGCCGAGGTGGTGGGAGGTTACGCCGTCCTGATCCCGGTCATGCTCGCCTCGGTCGTGGCCTACATGGTCACCGGGAACCAGACCCTTTTCCGCAATCAGGTGACCAGGCGTCCGTTCGTTTACGACCCCGCGGCATTGGACAAGGTGCCTGTGGAAAAGGTGATGAGGGGGGACCCTGTCACCCTGAACTCCGGTATGACCATGGCAGAGGCGAGGGCGGCCACCGTCGACGAGCCCCATTACCTTTACCCGGTGGTGGACCAGGCGGGCAGGGTGCTCGGCGTGATGCTCAGGGAGCAGCTCGAGGAGCACGGCGAACCCGGGGACCGGGTGGAGACGATAATGGTCAGGCAATTCGAGAAGGTCAGGGCCGGGACCTCGGCCTACCAGGCCTTCGAGGACATGAACGCCAAGCAGATCTCCCGGATGCTGGTGGTCGGGCATGACGACGGCGTCCTGCTGGGAACGCTCACCAGGATCGATCTCATGGAGTACCTTGAGCACAAAGATGAGGAACATCGGCTATACTGAACGGTAAGGAAATGGTATTCGAACTGCTGGACCCCCGCATCCGCAAGGTGCTGGAGGATAAGGACATCAAGGAGCCCACCGGGGCTCAGAGCGAGGCGATACCTCCGGTGCTGGCCGGGGAGAACGTCCTCCTTGTCGCTCCCACGGGCATCGGCAAGACCGAGGCGGCCATGCTGCCATTGTTCCACCAGCTCATCAACACCCCTGGAAAGGGGGTGCGGCTGCTCTACATCACCCCTCTTCGCGCGCTGAACCGGGACATGCTCAAGCGCCTGCAGGAGTTCGGGGAGGCTCTGGACCTCCGGGTGGCGGTGCGGCACGGGGACACCTCGCAATCGGAGAGACAGAGGCAGTCCAAGTTCGCCCCGGACATATTGATCACCACGCCGGAGACGCTGCAGGTGATGTTCACCGGCAAGAACCTGCGGGCGCATCTGGCCAACGTCCGCTACGTGGTGGTGGACGAGATACACGAGCTGGCCAACGACGAGAGGGGGGCTCAGCTGGCTGTAGCGCTGGAAAGGGTGGCGGAGCTGGCCGGGGAGTTCCAGCGCGTCGGCCTCTCGGCCACCGTGGGATCGCACCAGGAGGTGGCCAATTTCCTGGGGGGCGTCGGCCGCAAGGTGCGCATCGTGCGGGCCAAGGTCTCCAAGGAGATGCGCATCGGGGTGCAGTGCCCCGAGGTGGTGGAACAGGACAAGGATCTGGCGGGGACGCTGCAGAGCGATCCTCAGCTCATCGCTTGCATGAGGCGGGCCAAGGAGCTCATCGAGAAGCACAACTCCACGCTGCTGTTCGTGAACACCCGGGACACCGCCGAGGCCCTGGCCGCCCGTTACCACATCTGGGACGAGAAGTTCAGTGTCGGCGTCCACCACGGCTCTCTGAGCAAGGAGACCAGGGTGGAGATGGAGGACGACTTCAAGAACGAGCGGCTGAAGGGGCTCATATGCACCTCGTCCCTGGAGCTGGGCATAGACATCGGCTCCTCCGATTTCGCCATCCAGTACAATTCGCCGCGTCAGGTCTCTCGCCTGGTGCAGCGCATGGGCCGGGCCGGGCACAAGATCGGCCGGCGCTCGGAGGGGGCCATCATCGCCTCCACGCCGGACGAGATCGCGGAAAGCCTGGTCGTCACCAGGATGGCCATGGCCGAGAGGTACGAGCCGCTGCTGGTCCGGCAGGACCCTCTGACGGTATTGGCGAACCAGCTGGTGGCCATGGCCTCCGCCGGGCCGGTGCCTATAGAGAAAGCGTACGCCATCGTCCGCCGCTCCTATCCCTTCCGCGAGCTGAGCAGGCAGAAGTTCGACGCGGTCCTCAAGCAGATCGCCGAGATAGGGCTGGTCTTCATCAACGATGACCAGTACAAGCGCTCCGGACGGGGGCGGAAGTACTTCTACGACAACATCTCCATGATCCCGGACGAACGCACCTACCGCATCAGGGACATCGGCTCGCGCAAGATCGTGGGCACCCTCGACGAGAGCTTCGTCATATCGTTCGCGGAACCGTTCGCCACCTTCATCACCCGAGGGCGTTCGTGGCGCATCGTGGAGATCATGGACGACGAGCTTCTGGTGGAGCAGGTCAAGGAGATCGGTTCCATCCCTTCCTGGGTGGGAGAGGACATCCCGGTGCCCTTCGAGGTGGCCCAGGAGGTGGGCCGCATGCGCCGGGGCTACGACCGGGCTTCATATCACGGCGAGGCCTCCGCCTACAAGGCGCTGGACGAGTATCTGGACGAACACAGGGAGAAGTTCCCCATGCCCACCGACCAGCGCATCACTCTGGAGATGGGCAAGAAGCTGGCCATCCTGAACATGTGCTTCGGCAGCAAGGTGAACGAGACCATCTCCAAGATGCTCTCCGTGCTGCTTTCCGCCCGGCTGGGGGAGAGCGTGGCGGTTACCACCGACCCGTACCGGGTGATCATAGACCTGCCCCGGGACGTGGCGCCCTCCACCATCGTGGACACGCTGCGCTCCATCAACGCCTCGGCCGTGGAGAGCCTGATCCGCCTGGTGATGAAGAACTCCAGCCACATGCGCTGGCGTTTTGTCTTCGTCGCAAAAAAGTTCGGGGCGGTGGAGAGGGACGCCGATTATCGCAACGTCAGCTTCGCCCGGCTGGTCGAGGCCTACGAGAACTCCCCCCTGATGCAGGAGACCATCGAGAAGGTGCTCTGGGAGGACTTTGACGTGCGGCGGACCGTCCAGGTAATCCAGGCCATCGAGTCCGGGGAGATGGACATCGCCATCTGCGGCCTTTCGCCGATAGGCCGCGCGGGGCTCTCGCAGTCCAAGGAGCTCATCACCCCGCAGCGCGCCGATCACTCCATCCTCATGGCGCTAAAGAAGCGCCTGGAGGAGGAGAGCCTGCACATGTCCTGCCTGAACTGCGGTTCGCAGTGGCGATTGAAGGCCAAGGAGGCGGGGAGGTTCATCGTCTGCCACAGCTGCGGAGGGCAGATGATCGCCGCCCTGAACGGCTACAACCGGGACACCATCCGGCTGGTGAAGAAGAAGGAGCTCAAGGAAGAGGAGGAGAAGGAGGTGAGGCGGCTGTTCAAGAACGCCTCGCTGGTCCAGAGCAAGGGAAGGAAGGCCATGATGGCCTTCGCCGGACGCGGCATCGGGGCGGACACCGCGGCCCGCATACTATCGAGCTTCAGCGACAGCGAGGAGGAGCTGCTGCGGGACATCCTGAACGCGGAGATCACCTACGCCCGGACCAAGCGCTTCTGGGACTAACGCATCCGGACCGGATTCCGCAATGTCCCCACGCCATGCACCGTCGCCTCCACCACGTCCCCGGGCCTCAGCGGACCGACCCCGCTCGGGGTGCCGGTGGCTATGATGTCGCCAGGCTCCAGGGTCATGAACCTAGAGATGTGAGCGATCAGCCGTTCCGGCGGGAATATCATCTGGGCGGTGTTCCCCTTCTGCCGGAACTCGCCGTTCACCCGCAGCTCCAGGTCGAGCGAATGGATGTCCGGGACGCGGTCCAAGGGAACGCGTTCCCCCAAAGGCGCGAAGGTGTCCATGCCCTTGGCCAAGGCCCAGGGCAGACCGGCCTTGCGCGCCGCCGACTGGACGTCCCTGGCGGTGACGTCGTTGAACACCGAGACCTGGGAGATGTGGGAGAGGGCGTCCTTCTCGGCTATGTCCCTGCCGCCCTTGCCGACGATGAGCGCCAGCTCCACCTCGTGATGCACCGTGCCGATGCCTTCGGGGATGAGTATGGCCTCCCCGTCCGAGATCAGCGAGGTGGACGGCTTCAGGAAGAGCACCGGCTCGGCCGGTTCGTCGGACCTCATCTCCCGGATGTGCTCCCGGTAGTTCTGGCCGACGCAGACTATCTTGCCGCAGCGCATGGTCAGCACTTGTCGTTGGCCTCGGCCACGGTCTCCAGCTTGAAAATGGCCCCGGTGCCCTTGAGGGTGAGATGCACCCTGTCGGCCAGATAGATCGCGTCGTCCAGGGTAGCCTTCTTGTCCCACTTGAACACGCCATCGTAGTTCCCGGTGGTCGGCTGGAAGCCCATGTTGTGCAGGGCGTCGAATATCTCGGACGGCCGGCGCCCGTCGGAACTGAACATTATGGTGATGTAGGTCAGCATCGCCTCTACCATGACCATAGCGGAATAAAAAACTTAGCCACTCTGGTCCTTCGAGGACTTCCCAAAGCCCTTGGCGACCACGTAGATCTCGGAGCTGCTGGAGCGCGATGCTTCCGGAGAATAGCGCTTCACCGTCTCGAAATGCTTCTGCACCTCGGCGAGCAGGTCCCGGCTCATGTCCCCCTCGAACATCTTGAACACCAGCTTGCCGTTGCGGGACAGCGTGGCCAAGGCGAAGGACAGGGCCATCTCGCACAGCTCGACGGAGCGGGCGTGGTCCATGGAATAGCTGCCGGAGATGTTCGGGGACATGTCCGAAAGCACGACATCCACATGCCCGCCGGTCATGGCCAGGAGCTCCTCGCGGACCTCCTGCTTGCGAATGTCCCCCTTGATGGTCCTGACACCCTCCAGGGGTTCGATCGGCTGCAGGTCCACGCCGACCACCGTGCCTTTGGGACCGACGCGTTCGGCGGCCACTTGCAGCCAGCCCCCCGGCGCCGCGCCGAGGTCCACCACGGTCAGGCCAGGCCGGAACAGGTTGAAGCGATCGTCCAGCTGCATCAGCTTGAAGGAGGCCCGGCTGCGGTAGTCCAGCTGCTTGGCCTTCCGGTAATAGTAGTCGCGCCTGCGCTCCTGCATCCAGTTCTTGGACATGCTGATTCGCCCAAGCCCTTGCAGGATAAAAAACCATTGCCCGACCGATGATATTTTATCGGCAGGGGCGATTCAGCATTGGGACCGAAATGAAGGAGAAAGAGTGGACCTACGCCAAGGCCGGGGTGGATATCGACCGCAAATCGCAGGCCATATCGGCCCTGGTAGGCCACCTCAAGTACCGGCGCTCCGGAAAGGGGAAGATGATCGACCTTCCGGGCCAGTTCACCGGCCTCATCGATATGGGGGACCACATCCTCACTCTGGCCACGGACGGGGTGGGCACCAAGCTGCTGGTGGCCGAAGCGCTGAACAAATGGGACACCATGGGCATCGACTGCATGGCCATGAACGTCAACGACACCATCTGCGTGGGGGCGGAGCCGATAGCCTTCGTGGATTACATCGCCATAGACGAGCCCAGACCGGAGATAACCGACCAGATCGGCAAGGGGCTCAACGTCGCCGCCGAGATGGCCAACGTGGACCTGGTGGGCGGAGAGGTGGCGGTCCTTCCCGAGATGGTCAAGGGCGTGGACCTTTCCGGCACCGCCCTGGGACTTTTGGAAAAGGACAAGATGGTCACTGGGGCGGAGATCGAGGAGGGCGATGTCATCATCGGCATGCTGTCCTCGGGCGTGCACTCCAACGGGATGACCTTGGCCCGCAAGGTGCTTTCATCGGCGGGCGTCTCGCTGCACGACGAGGTGGACGGGCTGGACGGCAGCGTGGGCCTGGAACTTCTTACTCCCACTTGCATCTACGTCCGCGACGTGCTCAAGGTGGTGGACGCGGTCAAGGTCACCGGCATGGTGGACGTGACCGGCGGCGGCCTCAAGAACTTCGTTCGCCTGAAGAAGGGTTTCGAGTACCGCATCACCGACCCCATCGCGCCGCAGCCGATATTCCAGGCCATACAGCGCATCGGCGGCGTCACCGACCATGAGATGTACAAGACCTTCAACATGGGCATGGGCTACGGGATCGTCCTGAGGCCGGAGGGCGTGGAGGAAGCTCTGTCCATTCTCAAGGGCAAGGCCGAGGTCGTCGGCAAAGTGGTCAAGGGTTCCGGCTGCGGCATCCCCCGGCTCAAGGTCCATTACGATACCTATTAGAGGAGAAGATAGGGGAGCCCCAGCAGCATCATCGGCAGCCCCAGGAAGGTGACCAGGAACAGCGTCCCCGGGGACCCGTACCTCTCGGCCTTCGTCTTCTGGTAAGGACTCAGGCGCCGGTCGTAGGACATTCCCCAGAAGAGCGCCGCGGCCAAACCCGCGGCCATGGCCCCCTGCAGGGACAAGAGGTAGTTGTAGGAAAGCAGGAAGCCGATGGTCAGGACCGCCGCCAGCGCCACCCCGTAGACCGCTCGGTTAACGCGGGAGGGATCGACCAGAACGATGGCCGTCCAGGTCAGCGAGGTCAAGGCCAGGGCGGCGAACGATACGGCCGGGACCAGCCCGTTGCCGGTCTCCCAGACCAGGCCTGACACCTCGTCCACCGGGAGCAGGAGCGAGAAGACCTCCGCGGCCGCCAGATTGCCTAACGAGACGGAAAGGGACACGCTGCCCCGCGCCCCGCTGAGGGTCAGCAACATCCACAGGCAGGAGCAGGAGCCGATCAGGCCGGGAAGCCAGATCAGCGGGGCCAGCCCCAGGCGCCTTCCTTCCAGCTCCAGCACTGGCCCTCCCCAGAAGATCATGGACAAAGCTATCAGGAACATCAGGAAGGAGACGACCGACCAAAACACCACCCTAGACCTGAGCTGGATATCGTCCACACTGGAAGAACGCTCCTGAGGAAACATTAAACTTACCTTTCACCGGCGTCGGAGACTGTGGGCGAGCGCCCCGGCCACCGCCCCCAGGGCGGTGCAGGTCTCCAGCGAACGGCCGTCAAAAGTGATGTCCAGATGATGCCTGGCCAGCTCGCGGACCTCCTTGGGAACGCCCTTGGGGCCGGCCCCGAAGAGCAGGCAGACGCTCTGCCCGTTCTGGAGCAGGGAGGCCACCTCGCCCAGCCCGATCTTCCTCTGCGGATCCGGGTCGCAGGTGGTCAGGACCGCGAGGCCCAGCTGGGGCGGCAGCCCCTTGGCGGGATAGGGAAAGCTCTGGAAGCGGCCCTTGGCCGCCAGCTCCTTGAGGTAGGACCCGTCCTCGCCGATGGAGGTGGTGGAGGCCACCCAGTCCGCCAGCTCCGCGGGCAGCCGGAGGTCCTCCGGAAAGGGGAAGCCCAGGGTGGCCAGGTTGAAGTCGTAGGCCAGAGCCAGGGGCCCCGCCCTCGCCAGTATCCTGCGGTGAGCCTCGCGGAACACCCGGGGGTCGTAGGAGTTGTGTATGGCGATGGTGGCCCGGCCGGCCCTGCGCTCCATCTGGATCACAGGCCCAGGGGGGCCTTGGCCACCTTGGTCAGCATGTCGTCCTTCCAAGTGTACTTGAGCCGCTTGCGGCTCTTCCAGACCCCGGACTGCAGGATGTACCCGACCATGAGCGACAGGCCGATGGAGGCCTCGACGTACGCCACGGACTTGTTGGCGTCACGGTTGATCTTGCCCCAGGACTGGGCCTCCTCGAAGGTGCAGCCGCTGAGCCCTCCCCACTGCGGGGCGTCCTGGGTGATCTGGATGGCGTAGTGGTGCCCGCCCTTGTCATACCCGAGCGTCTCGCAGATCACCTCGGTCTGCTGGATGTAGTTCTTCGGCACGCCTCCGCCGATGTAGATGACCGCGGTCTTCTCCGAGTTTATCTTGAGCTGGGTCAGCTCCCAGTTGTCCCGGATGGGGTCGATGCGCATGAACGGCTGGTTGGCCATGCGCCTCTTGTAGTACAGGCCGGTGAGGCCGATGCCTATGGACGAATCGTTGAGCGCCGGAACGAACACCGGCACGCCGTACTTGGCGGCATTATAAAGGATGGAACCCTCGTCGTCTATGGCCTTGCCCAGTATCTCCATGAACTCCCGGCTGCTATAGCCCCTGGGCTCCAGCTCCCCGGCGATGTTCCCGATGACCTCGTCGGTCTCCCGGAACTTGTCCTCGTCGACCAGAGTGTCGTAGATGCGGTCCACGAAGACCTCGCGCAGAGCCAGGTCGTCGCAGCGGGGGGAGCACTTGTAGTGGTTGTACCCCCGGGCCTGATAGAAGTCCTGGTAGGGTATGGCGCCGATGGTGACTATGGCGTCCACTATGCCGAACCTGATCATGTCGGCGATGACCTTGCGCAGCCCGGCCGCGACCAGCGGACCGGCCAAGCCCAGGATGACCGTGGGACGGGACTTGTCCTTCAACGCCTTCTCGTAGGCGATGGCGCAGGTGGCCAGGGCCCGGCTCTGGATCGAGGAGTCCTTGTAGGCCTCCACCAGGTCCTTCACGGTCACGATCTCGTCGAAGTCAATCTGCTTGACCTTCTCCTTCAGAACATCCTTCTTGCTAACCAATTCCAACCCTCGCAGACATTTGAAGCTGAAGCTGTTCCGGTCAGGCCTCAGACGCGGCTCTTGACCTTCCTGGGCCGGCTGCAGATGGCGTAATCGTCCCCGTCGAAGAAGACGTCTAGGTCGGGATTCTCCGCTTGGATCTCCTCGATCTTCTTCAAGACCTCGCGTAGCGTGAAATCGCTGTTGCGATCGATCTTGATGTGCACCCTTTTTTCCATCGACAGTCCCCTGGCCCAGTCCAAGCTCTTTCTTAGATGTAACGCTGAATATATAACTTTTTATCACAGAACGTTATCGTGGAAAGTGCTGGCCATCATTGGCGTCTTGGACCACGACGTGGTCCGGGCATGGCGGCGGGTCGGGCTTCGCCTTATCAATAATATGTAAAATAAATATATATTAAAAGCATATTTACATCGAGATGTGACCGTTGCTCGACCGGAGGGGGTCCAGCTGTATTCCTGATGAGGCCACTAAAACATTAAATATGGAACTTGACACTGTTACACGGTCAGTACTGGACGACGCGCTGGTATCGGATGCTGAGGATTGATGGCCAAGGGTAAGGAGGTCGCGGAGGCTCGGGCGGAGCAGGTTGCTGCGGATAAGGACAGCCCCGCCGCCGGACCGGCCGACGTGGAACGCCTCAGCAAATGGCTGGACGGAGAGGACGAAGGCTCCACTCTCATGACCTGGCTGGGAGAGGGAGGGGACGTGGTCCCCGAGGAAGAGCTGGCCGAACTGAAGGAGCGCCTGGCCCGCTACGAGGCGGAGCTGGCCGCGGTAAGGGCGCTTCTCGCCTCGGACGGGACCGGCGATGCCGAGGACAGCCCCGTTCAGAGGGTCCAGTCTTTGATCGCCGAAAGGGACCGGCTGCTCCAGTCCTCGCAGAACGGCAAGGCCGTCAACGGCAATGGCCTTCTGGAGAGCCAGGAGAAGGAGATCATAGAGCGCTACCACGCCGAGCTCAAGGAGAAGGAGGAGGAGTGGAAGCATGCTGGGGACGAGCTGTCGGCACGAAGCTCGGCCCTGGAAAAGGACCTTGCCAGGATCAAGATCGAGCTGAAGCTCAAGGACGACGAGCTGGCTGTTCTCCGCAACGGCGGAGGGACGGTCGGAGCCGACCTGCTGAACAAGCTGGAGGTCCTCCAGTCCAAGGAAAGGGAGTTCCTGACCCTGAAGAACGAGGCTGACGACCTGCGCATCAGGCTGAAGGAAAAGGAAGAGGAGCTGGACCGCATCCGCGAGGCCATCGCATACAAGGAGGACGAGCTGATCCGCCGCGAGGAGGATCTGATGTATCGCGAGAAGGTCTACACCGCGGAGCGGAAGAAGCTGGAGGAGATGAAGCGGGAGACCGGAGGACTGGAAGAGGCCGAGCTCATGAAGAAGCTGGAGGCCCTCAAGGCCGAGGTAGCCAGAAAGGAGGACGCCCTCCGGTCAAAGGAGAAGTACGTCTTGGCCAAGCAGGAGGAGCTGCGCCTGAGGGAACAGGGTCTGATCGAGGATGAGATCACCTATCGGGAGAAGGAAAGGGCGCTCGAACTGCAGGAGCGCAAGGTGAAGACCGGCATCCCGCGTCTGGACGACCTGCTGCTGGGCGGCATGCCCATTGGTTCCAACATCATGATACATGGCCCTCCGTTCATCGGCAAGGAGGTGCTGGCCAACACGTTCCTGACCGAGGGGCTGAGAAAGAGCATCCCGGCCATCGTCGTGCTCACGAACA
>JAKPZB010000111.1 GCA_029560215.1 Methanobacteriota archaeon
ACCGCACTTCTGGGCCAGCCAGACGACGAATGAATCAAGCTCCTCGTCAGTGTCGTACTTCACGTTCGACTTGATCGAGCCGTACTTGCGATGGAAGATGTAGAGCGGAACGTTCACCCCGTCGCAGGAGCAGTCCTCCACATTGGGGTCGATCATCATGACGTCGATCGGCCCGTAACCGATGAAGTCCCGGCGAAGGTAGTAGTGGATCCTCTCCCGGGAGTCCATGTTGAGATTGACCGCCATGGTCTTGAGCAGTTCGTCCGTGACCTCGCGGAGAACGCTCTCCCTCTCCCGGTCGCTGGCCTCGTCCAATTTGTTGATGGTCAGCACGACGCTGCTCTTCAGCATCTCCAGGAGTATGCCTTCGTCCTCCGAGAGCGCCGGTTCGATGACCTCATAGATGTATTCTGAAGCGATGTTGTCGAACTTGATGCGCACGTACGAATAGGGGTCCAGCACCGTGGCGATCTCCACCTCGTCGATGTAGCTCTCCGGTATCTTCGGGACCTCGGTGATCCTTCCCCGAAGCCGGTCCTGGTCCTCCACCTGGGCCGGGACCAGCACTCGAACCGGTTTATTGGAGAGGCGGTGCACCAGCTCAAGATAGTAATCCTTGAAGGTGAGCTTCTTGGACCGCTCTATCTGCAGGTTGCCCTTCTCGATGAGCAGCTCCAGGTCCTTCAAGGGCTCCTTGCCGCTGGCGGACATCTAACCCACCACCCTGGTGCCGATCAGGCCGATCAACAGCATGATGAAGGAATGCCGGAACCCGTTGGCGATGCGCCCGTCCTGAAGGACGCCGGCCAGAATGCCGTCGCCGAAGGCGTGGATGACCACGGAGATGACGAATATCAGTTGCACCTGCGGGACCACGTCCGACTGGATCTGCACCGGCACGCCGCCGATGTCCGGAGCGCCCTCGCTTATCTGGGTACCCGCCTCGATCATCTTGGGCAGGAACGTGGAGTTCAGAATGAATATGGTGGCCAGGAACACCGCGAAGGCCACGTAGATGACCACGGTGTAGGTGGACATGGCGATGCTCCTCTCGTTGCGGTTGAGCAGCGTCTCGCGCGCGTCGTGCACCACCATGTCCAGCACGTCCGCCACGTTGCCTCCCGCTTCGTTCGCCTTGATCACGATGGTGTTCATGCGGCGAACCAGCGGCGTGTCCACCCGGTCGATGAACAGCCTTATGGCGTCCGTGGCCGGAACCCCCCATTCGATCTGAGAGGCCATCCGCTGGATCTCCGGGGTCAGCCGCCCATAACGGCCGCGGGAGGAGACCTTGATCGATTCCGCCAGGGTCATTCCGAAACGGCCCCCCTCGGCCACATCGCGCAGGAAATCGGGAAGCCTGGATTCGATCTCCCTTACCTTCTTGAACTGGTAGGTGGAATAGAATCCGTATGGTCCGCACAGGGCCATCAGGCCGAGAGCGACCCAGTCTATCCATTCCAACCCGGTCTCCAGTCCCCCGATGCCGTCGATGACGCCCAGGAAGACGAAGAAGGCCATGACCACGCCGCCAATGATGAGGAGCGTCCTGCTGTAATCCCTCTTCTTGAGGGTGAGCTGCTCGATGTCCAACAATTCCTTCTCAGCCATTTTCTCACCTCACATCGTCGACTCCTTGGTCATGTTCCAGATGAAGAAGATGAAGCCGAACTGGGAGAACGGCACCATCAGCCCCACCACCAGCCAGAGCAGCAGCACCGTGGTGTCGGTGTTGCCGCCCGCCCCGGGCACTATGGCCATGATGGCCATGATCACGATCAGGAAGAGAGGGAAGGCCACCACCACGGTGACGAACGTCTCCGCCATCAGTCCCAACGTCTCCAGCTGGGATTTTATCTCCAGCTTGTACTCCTTCTCGAACTGCTCCGCCTTCTGCAGGAAGTACGGCTTCAGCTGCCCCCCCGATGTCGAAGTGGTGAACACGCCCTGCAGGAACTCCTGGAAGCGGGTGGACGGGGTGCGCTGCGCGGCGTTGTTTATGGCCGTGAGGATATCGTTCCCCAGCAGCTCGGTGTCCCTGGTGATCCATTCCGCCTCGTTCTTGATCTCGCCGTAGATAGGCTGGCGGGACAGCTCTTTGAATATGATGTCGATGTTCACGTCCGCGCTGGCCATGGCCGAGATGAAGCTCATGGCCGCCCCCAGGCGCTTGTTGATGTCACGCCCTCTGGTTTTTGCCTTTGATCCAGGCAACGATCCCATGACCACGAAGGTCAGGATTATGGGCAGGACCACGATCATGATGGAGAATATCAAAACCATCCCGGGTTCGATGCCCAGTAAGGCGATCAGCACGCCTCCGAAGACCAAGGAGCCCACCACTGCCAGGACGCCGACGATCAGGGTGGTCATCCAGATGTAGGCGGTGTACTCCTCCGGACGGAGGCGCATGTGTGACTGCAGTAGCGCCAGCTCCAGCCTGGGGTTGGGCTTCATGCGGGAGGTGACCGTCTTGCCGAGCGTTCTCCAGCAGAACTCCTGGAACGGGGTGAGCTTCACGTAATCGGGAACGGCGCCCTGCGGAAGCTTGACGATCCTCGGCCCCAGCTCCGAGTCGTGCTTGGGCGCCACGCTCTTGGTGCGCAGATAGGACTTGTTGGTCGAATCTATGCGGGTGAACAGGTTGGACTCGCCGGCCATCAGTTCACCTCCATGGCCGCCAGGTCCTTGCGGATGCGGTCCAGGGTCTTGTCACGGTCCTTGTAGTACGAATTGACCAGGTTCCATATCTCCCGGTGATTGCGGATGTCCTTCTTGAGGAGGTACGAAACGACCTCCACCCGGCGGTCGAACTCGGCCATCATCTCGTCGTGGGTCAGCGACTTCATCTCCATGATCTTGTCGAACAGGAACGAGTGCCCCTTGAATATGTGGCGGTCGGTGGCCGGGTCCCACTCGTAGACGGTGTTGGTGATCAGTTCGTTGGTCTCCGGCTCGAAGCCGACGATCTCCACGATCTGCTTCATCCGTCTGACGAACTCGTTGCCCACCTTGACCTGGGATTGTATGAGAACGTTGCGCAGCGCGGTCAGCAATATCCTGGGGCAGTTGATGGGCGGGTTCTCCAGCCTGTTGACCATGCTCTTGACGGAATCGGCGTGCATGGTGGAATAGGTGCTGTGGCCGGTGGCCATGGCCTGGAACATGATGTACGTCTCCTTGCCGCGCACCTCGCCGACTATGATATAGTTGGGCCTCTGCCTCAGCGCCGCGCGAACCAGATCGTACATGTCGATCTCGCCGGCCGCCCGGCCGTCCTTGTCCCTCTCCCCCACGCCCGTTCGCGTCGCGCCGGGGATCCAGTTCTCGTGCGGGAGGTTGATCTCCCGGGTGTCCTCGATGGTGACGATCTTCGCCCCCGGGGGAATGAATATGGCCAACGAGTTCAGGGTACTGGTCTTGCCGCTGGCGGTGCCGCCGACCAGGATCATCGACTCGCCGTTCTCCACGCCTATCCAGAGGTAGGCCATCATCTCCGGGGAGACGGTGCGGTACCTCATGAGGTCGGTGGGCGTGAACGGTTTGTTCTTGAAACGCCTGATGGTGAACGTGGAGCCGCGGGTGGTGACCTCCCGGGAGTAAGTCGCCTGGACACGATGCCCTTCCGCGGTCGTGCCGTCTAGGATGGGGGCGGCGACGGATATTTGCTTGCCGCTCCTCTGCGCCAGAGTTACGACGAACGAGTTCAGCTCGTCCTCGTTGGTGAATATGATGTTGGAACGTGTGCTCTCCCACTTGCCATGGAATATGAAGATGGGGACGTTGTAGCCGTCGCAGGATATGTCCTCCACCATGTCGTCGCGCATCATGACGTCGATCGGCCCGTGCCCGACAAAGTCGCGGATTATGTAGTAGCCGATACGCTTCTTGGCCAGCTGCTCCACCTTGATGCCCCGGGTGCGGATGAAGCTGTCCACGCTCTCCCGGAGGTACTCCTCCTTGTCCAGCTGGGTCAGCCTCTCCCATTCGTACCCCAGGGTGCGGTGCAGGGTGTCCTTCAGGAGGTCCAGCAGCTCCTGCTCCTCCCGGCTCAGGGACGGCTCGATCACTTCGTATAGATATTCGCTCAAATTGTTGTTGTAGGTGATGCGCACGTAAGCGTAATCGCTGACCACCGGGTACTGGTCCAGGACCTCGATGGCCGGGTCGGTTATGTCCGGGATGACCGTGATGGCCGATCCAGGGCGCACCGCCTGCTCACCCTTGCGCACTGGGACCATGACCCTGCTCGCCCTATTGGGGGCCATGCGGCGCAACAGCTTGAGGTACGAGTTGCGCATCTTCTCCCTAGTGGTGATGGTCGACCAATCCTTCATTTCCTCGTCGGTCTGAGGACTCAGGACCCCATTGCTCTCCTTCCTTGGTTCCTTGGCCGCGTTCTCCATCTTCCCACCCTAGTACTCCAGCTCCATGGTCACATAGCCACGGTTGTGCGTGAACTGGTCGACATTCAATATGGTCAGAGTGATGAGGTAGATGGGGCGGTACTGGTTGGTCGACGGCACGTCCTGAACATCGACGGTGTAATCGTTATCCTCCACCATCTTCACCTCGCTCGCGTTGGCCGCTTCCGCGATGACGTTCATCCAGACGTCCACATATCTGGTCTTGAACTGCAAGGTCAGCTGGCCGTTGTCTACGCCGCTCTCGGTGCAGACGTCATAGGTCTGGGAATCGTGATAGATGAGGTCGATGATCACGCCCCCGCTCCCCTGCCCTCCTATGGAATTGTTCTCCCCGATTATGTCGATCTGGTCGAACTGGACGTCCACCGGCCCGTCGACCTCGCTCATGGCGAAAACCAGCGAGGGACTGGCCCTCATGGCCATGCCGTCCTCCTGGTAGATCAGGAGGGCTCCGTTCTCATAGGTGTACCACTGCTGGACATAGTAGCGGTTGGGGCCATAGAACTCCAAAGATCCGCCGCCGAAATCGTTAAAGGTCTGAGTTCCGGGGATTCCCTCTATCAAGTAACTGAAGTTCTGGGCCACTCCCGAGTCCACCACGTCGATGGGACCTCTAGGTTTCAGGAACATAAAGCCCGCCGTGGCCGTGGCGAAGACCGGCACCCCGTCCGAACCGAGGGTGATGGGCTGGTACATGTTGATGGTCGGTCGCCCGGTGACCTGGGCGTTCACCACCAGGCTGTCCACCTTGCCCTTCAGGTCGCCGAACTGGTTTAGCACGACGTCCATGTGGGTCTTCTCGTTCTCCTTCATCCAGATGGGGATGTAGGTGTTGGTGAACATGGTAAGGAACGTCAGGAACACCAGCAGGGCCATGATGGTCCCCACGGTGGAGGCCACGCCCTCCTTGTCCCTCTTAATGAATTTGGAACGACTAGACGCGCTGAACGCGCTACGGACCTTTACCCGTTCCACCATGCTGGTTACCCCAAAACTTCCAGGTGAGATTTACGTAGTCCTGACTATATAAATATGTCGAGAAAAAATAGAATTTGCAAACTCACTGCTGGCTCAGGCGGTTTACCTCCTCTCGAAACATCGATCTCGAGGCCGCTCGCCTCATCGACGGTCAAAAACCGTTCCTGACCAGCCAAAGAGGCAAATTATTTAATCGTCCTCAATTATGGGGTGGCTAAGCCGCAGTAACTCAGTTGGGAGAGTGCAAGACTGAAGTCCCCGAAGGCGCAAGCCCGGGGGATCGAAATCTTGAAGTCGCTGGTTCGAGCCCGGCCTGCGGCACCATTGTTTCTCATCGTCCATCCGGGACAATGTTCTTTTATGCCCGACGCAGATTCGGTGCCGAAATGCAGATAAGGTCCTTCGAAACCTCGGCCATCGAGGCCAAGCGCTTCTCCAAGAGCGGGGAGAAGGTCATGAACATCAAGATAGAGAACAACAGCGCCATCACCCAGATCTCCAAGCTGGACGGCGAGCTCTATCAGATCGATTACCGTTATACGGCCAACTACACCGGCATGGGCTACATCAAGATCGAGGGGCATCTGAACGTCGCCGACCTGGGCGAGAAGGTCATGGACGAGTGGCGCCGCACCAACAACCTGCCGGTGGACGACGCCAACAACGTACACAACGCCATAGTCAGCAACTGCATGGTGGCCGCACTGATCATATCCCGGGAGATCAAGCTCCCCGCGCCGATACCGATCCCGCGCATCAACATGCAGAAGAAGCCGGAGGTCCGGCCCAGCGACGGTGTCGAGGTCGCTTAACGAATGTGGTCCAGGGCGAAGGAGCCGATGGTCAGGGCGCTCTTGGTGGCCGTGTACCGTATATA
>JAKPZB010000115.1 GCA_029560215.1 Methanobacteriota archaeon
TATGCCGCGCACCTTCTCCAGGTCGCCGTCCCACTCCTTCAGCACTCCGGCGTAACTGTCCTCGATGTTGTCGAGCACCTTGAGCATGCGCTGCGCGGCGTTCCCGGCGCGCTTGCCGCTGAGCACCACGGCCATGAAGAAATCGTCCTTGCGCTCCACGAGCAATTTCCGTTCTCCGAAGTCCATGCGCCTGAGCACGGTGGAGTTCTCGTCCTTGAAGGAGTCCCGCACAAAGTTCTGCAGGGCGATGAGCATACCTCCGAGTATCTCATCGTCCATGCCCGGCTTGAGCCTCCGGGTCTGGTGGGCCAACAGCGTTCCATCATGGTACATGACGAACACCTCGTCCACGATCGGCCGGGAAAGGAAAAGATAGATGATGATGACCAGGAAGGCCATCAGGAGCGCCAGGGAGGTGTAGATGAACAGCGAAGGGTCCTCGTACTCCAGGATCAGGGTGAACTGCTCCGTGTACGCCGTATGGCCGGCCATATCCTTGGCGACTATGCGATACTCGAGTTCCATCGTACGGTTCTGCGCGGGAATCTGGGCGAAGTAGATGCCGTCGCCCTCGGAGGTCATGACGACGGTTCGCGTCACGTTATCGATGGTGTATTCCAGGACGACGCTCTCGATCCCCACTAGGTCCGTAACGTTGACCCGGATGAGCGTCGGCTCACCGACCACCGCCTTCAGCACCGGGTCGTCCATAGATATTACCGGCGGAAGCAGGTCGATGGTGACGTTCTTGGTTTTGGAAACTTCGCTGTTGTGGTCATCTTTGACCTCCAACTTGACCGAGTACACTCCGTCCTCGAACACGTGGGTAATAGCATCGGAATAATTCCAGGCGGTCCAGATGCCCTCAAAGTTCCAACGGTACTGCAGTATTTCTTGGTCGTTAGCCGTGTCCGAGCTAAGGGCGGCGGAGAAGCTCACCTCACCTGGATTATCCGTCAGGACGAAAGAGAAATCGGCCGTGGGCGCCGGGTCGGTTATGGTTATTTGGATGTAAAGGTCGGTGTAGCTGTCACTATCCCACACCCTCACGGTGACGCGATAGGTCCCGGAGTAGTTGTAGCGATTGCTCGTCGTATTGACATCCGTCTCTGCGTCGGCCTGGAACGCCACAGTCTGGAAGTCCCACTGGTAGCGGACGATCTCGTCCCACTGGACAGTGGCCACGACCTCGAAGACGATCTCGTCCCATTCCTTGTAGGTGGTGGCCCCGCCGACGGTGTACAGCCGGGCGATCGCCGGGCTGGTGTCCTTGACCACGAGGGTGGTTTCCGCGGTGTTGACGTTACCATCCACGTCGGTGACCGTCAGCCTCACATGGTAGCTGCCGTTGTTCACGTAAACATGAGATACGGAAGAGCCGTCCGTGTGGTTCACCCAGGTGCCGTCGCCCAGGTCCCAGGACCATCCGATTATCTGGTTGACCGGGAAAGTGCTGTTATCGATGAAGGTGACCTGCTGTCCCTCGTTCGGCGAGGAAACGGAGAAGGTGAACCGGGCGATGGGGGAGGAGTCCTGCACCACGACGGTCCTGGTGGTGGAATCCTCGCTGCCGTCGATGTCCCTGACCACCAGGGTCACCTGGTACGTGCCATTGTACACGTAGGTGTGCTGGAACTCCGCGGAGGCGGTCTGGTTCACCCAGACGCCGTCGCCCAGGTCCCAGGACCAGCTTTCGATGCTATCGGCCGCAGGCACGGAAAGGTCAGAGAAGGTGACCGCCTGTCCCTCTATCGGGGAATAGCTGGAAGCGGAGAAGTCCGCGGTCGGCGAAGAGTCCAGCACGGTAATGCTGCGGGAGGTGGAGTTCTGGCTGCCGTCCTTGTCGATGACGGTCAAGGTCATCGTGAACGTGCCATTACGTCCATAGATGTGCTGTGCCGCTCCATCGCCGGTCAGATTGGACCACTGGTCGTCGCCGAAGCTCCAGTTCCAGCTCACGATCGGGTCGGATGGTGTGATGCTTAGGTCCTGGAATTGGACCGCCACGCCCTCCATGGGCGAGGGGGACGATGGGAAGGTGAAGTCGGCCGTGGGACCCTGGTCGCCAACAGTGACAGGGATCACGACCTCATCCCAAGCTAATAGAGGGTCGCTCACCGTCAAAACGACATTGTAAACGCTGTTGTTCTGGAACACATGGCTCAGGCGTTCACCACTACCGAACGAGCCATCGTCAAAGTTCCAGGCGTAGGTGAGCCGGTTTCTGTCTGAATAGTTATCAGTGCTGTTATACGCGTTGAACCATACCGGAACTCCTTCCAGATGCCCAGCCCCCTCGACCGTGCCGGCGGCCACCGGAGCGAAGTTGTTCTGATAGTAGAACGAAACGCACCTGGACGGGATGGAATATGCCACCAGGTCATCTTTCATGTCCCCGTCCGCGTCACCGACCAGCACCAGCAGCGGGGAGGAACCGGTGGTCTGAACGGTGATGCTCTGGAAGGCAAGGGAAACAAACCTATAGGCCATCGCGAAAGATCCAGTGGTGATCACCGCCAGTTCCATCGATCCATCATCATCGAGGTCCCCGGAGGAGAAGTCCAGCAGGTCATCGTTCGTGCTGAGGGCGTAAACGTCCTGGGAATCTGAGAATCCGTGCGCGAAGGTCGAGGACTGTAGATAGAGGGAAACGCCCTCGATGTTGGAAGCTAAAATGTCATCGGAGCCGTCGCCGTTCAGATCGGCCGTGCCGACCTTAGCAATACCTGGAAGGACGCCGAGCAGCTGTTTCGATCCAGGAAGGAACTTGGTCGCGCCCGTCTGCTGGTAATAGACCTCCACCCTGGCGGATGTCTGATTGACCACGGCGATATCTGCAAGCGGGTCGACATGTGAATCATAGTTTCCAACGCTAATGGACGCCATCACCGATCCAGGCAAAGAAACGAGCTGATGTCTCCCGCCGTCGAATCGAGAACCGGTCGCAGAAGCCCAGAACACATCGATCCCGCCCTCGCCGGACAAAGCCAGGTCGATCAACCCATCATTGTTGAGGTCCCCGGCCGCCACATCGTATGCCTGAGCGAGGCCGCTGGTGATCGAGGACACGGTGCCTCCGCCGGTCATGAACGACGCATCCCCGAACCAGATTGAGAGGCCGGAAGGATCGGCGACAGCCATCACCAGGTCGTCGTCCCCGTCGCCGTCCAGGTCCTGGGCGGTCATGGCTGTGACGTTGTCCGGCGCGAGCCGCTGGTGAAGGTTCGGGTTCCCCTCCTTCAGGAACCTCACTATGTTCTGGGCGGCATCGTAGACAGCGATCTCGTTGCCGCCGTCTCCGTTGAAGTCGCCCATAGCCACAATGTCCGGTTGGACCTCCTTGACCAGCTGGTTGTCGTTGGCGTTCGAGATGGTCGTGGGATTTTGATAGTAGATGGTCAGCAGCCCCGGACCGCTGCTGTTGCCAGAGATGAGAACGATACTGTCCAGCTGATCGGTCGGGTTCATGTCCGCGACCAGTACATAGTTGGGGTTCAGCGGGACCGGGAAGGAAATGGATGATGAATAGCTGTAGGTGAGGGTGGATGATGCGGTGAAGACCGTGAGATTATGATACTTGGCCGAAGCACGCACCAGGTCCAATCGGCCATCCGCGTTGCGGTCCATGAAGGCTAATGATTTGATCCCTGGCTCGTTGAGAATCTCAGTATACAACGAAAAGGCCGAACCGCTGAAACGCCTGATCTGAACCCTCTGCGCTAGGTCCGCCCCAACCACCAGTTCCTGGACCCCAGTTCCGTCCAGTTGCTGGAGGACGATACTGGTTGGTCCGCTGAGGTTGAAGTAGTAGTAATTTTTCCAATCCAGGCCGTTGACATTGCCGTTTAAGAAGCCCACCACCCGACCAACGTCATGATCACCGATGATCAGATCGGTCCTTCCATCCGCATTGAAATCGCCTGCGGTGAATAATCTGGGCATCTGCATGTTCAAAAGTGAATTGCCGATATCATCATTCTGGATGCCACCAAGACCATACCCATCAAAGTAAAAGTGTACTCTGAATCCCGGATTGTAGGGTGATGAATCTCGCGAGAACAATGTCACTATGTCGAGATATCCATCCCCATCCAGGTCTGCAACCACAACTCCGTGCGGTCGTAGATTGGTGGAAAAGATGGTTGAGTTTCCTACTGAGAAATCCCCGGCGGTCTGATATAAAATGACGACATTGGAGCTCGTTACGTTCAAGGTCAGAATTAGGTCATTGTCCGTGTCGTTATCCATATCCCCTACGGTCATCGCCGTGATGGGGTTGGCAAAGGTCACGGTATTTGAGTTGAGGTACGAGTATTGATTGGAAGAATCTCCAAATAAGATGTCCAGGGTTGGCGAGTTCTGATAGATGACCGCGATATCCGGTCTCGAATCGTTGTTCAGGTCCGCGACCAGATGATTCAATGGTGCGGTCCCGATGGTCAGGGATTGAGCGAAATGGTCGTACAGAGCGCTGCCCGTATCGATACCTGGATTCTCGGAGGCAATCGGAGCCGAACTCGAAAGCTGGTCAAGGGGCGAGGCCATGCTGGGGAGAGCCGAGCTGAGAAGAAACAGGATTAACAGCACGGCTACCGCTATACGTCTCATGCCCACCCCTTTATCGAGTGATATTCATCTATGCGGATAAATAATTTGGCCACGGCTGGACAGGCCTTTCGGTTTTATACCGCCTTAGAAAACCAAGGGCGGGGTCACTCCAGCACCAGGTGCTCGAAGATCGTCTCCGCCAATTCCTTGGCCCTCTTCTTGTCGTTCAGGGGATGCACCAGCACCCTCCCGCTGCCGTATATGGTCAGGTCCAGCGCTCCGATCTTGATCACCAGATAGAGCTCGTGCGATTCCACCTCGTACCCCTGGGACCTCAGGGAATCGCAGGACCGGGCGAGGTCGAATCGCACCTTGTCTAAAGGTATAGCGGACATCGAGTCGCTGCGGCAGATGCGCTCCACCCGGAACCTCATCCCTTCAGCTCCTTGAGCTTGGTGAAAGCCTCCTTCCGGAAGCTTTCCAGGGAACCCTCGTTGACGATCAGGGCGTCGGCGAGCGCGATGGTCTCGCCCAATCCCCAGCCGAGCTCCCGTCTGTCCCTTTCATCGAACTCCCCGCGGTCCCGGGGGGCGTCGGAACGTCCTCGGTTTACCAGCCTCGGGAATCTGGTGGACGGCGCGCTGTGCACCGCCACGATCTTGACCTGCTTTCCGAACGCCGATCGGAAAACGTTCACCTCGGACATGCCGCGGCAACCGTCGATGAGCGTATCGCCCTCGCCCACCAAGGGGACGATCCTCTTGGCCCAGATGTCGTAGCCGTGACGTTGGCGCTCCTCATGCGCGAACTTGCCGACGTCCTGAGGCGGAATACCGTTCTTGGAAGCCTCTGCCCTTACTACGTCTCCCATCCTCCGCACATGGTATCCCAGCTCCATGGCCACGGACACCAGCTCCTCCTTGCCCGCCCCGGGCATTCCGGTCAGGATAAGGACGCCCATATCGCTCAGAGCAGGTTCCCGGCGATGTCGTCCAGCTGGCGGTCGCAGTATACGCAGCGCAGCGCCGGCGGGTTCTTCGACTCCACCACGAACTCCGGCTCCACCGGCTCGCTCTGGTTGGTGATGCAGTTGGGGTTGCTGCATTTGGCCTTTCCCACCACCCGCTCGGGCATCTTGACGTTGTACTTCTCGGCGACGTTGAAATCGCGGATGATGTTGATGGTGGCCTTGGGGGCGATGAGCGCGATCTTGTCGACCTCCCGGGGATCGAGCTCCCGGTCCTCCACCTTCACCACGTCCTTCCACCCTTCCTTCTTCGAGGGAACGTGCATAAGGACGCTGACCGGCGACTGGACCCTCCCGCCGTCGGTCATGCCTATGATCCGCAGCACCTTCAGGGCCATGCCGCAGTCGATGTGATCTATCACCGTCCCATTGCGGATCGGGGTGACCTTGAACTCCTTCATCACAGCTCGCCTCCCAGGACCAGGTTGAGCAGCGCCATTCTTACCGGGACGCCGTTGAAGGCCTGCTCGAAGTACTTGGCGTGCGGCGTCTCGTCCACCTCCGGGTCGATCTCGTCCACCCTGGGCAGGGGGTGCATGACGATGAGGTCGCTCTTCGCCTCACGTAACAACTTGCGGTCCACCCGGTACATGCCGGCCACCTTCTGATATTCCGCCAGATCGGGGAACCGCTCCTTCTGGATCCGCGTGACGTACAGAACATCAGCATCGGCGATGGTCTCCTCGAGATGATTGGTCAACTTCGGTTTGCCGCCGGCCTTCTCTACCTGCTTGACGGTCTCCTTGGGCATCTGCAGCGCCGTCGGCGCCACGAAGGTCAGATCGACGCCGAAGGAGCTGAGCGCCTCGGCCAGGGAATGAACGGTGCGGCCGTACTTCAGGTCCCCCACCATGACCACCTTGAGCCGGTC
>JAKPZB010000133.1 GCA_029560215.1 Methanobacteriota archaeon
AGGTACAGGGTGAGCAGCACCCCCCCCATGGGGCCGCTCGGGTAGCGCCCGATCATGAAGTGGGTGATGTTCGTCCAGATGACGGTGAAGTCGAGTCCGGTTTCCATACGTTATCGCATCCCGATGGGGCTCAGCACCTTCTTGCTGTAAAGGGTGACGAGCGCCGTGATGACGAGCGAGATCACCAGATAGACCAGGGTCGCCGCCGTAAAGGCCTCGAACCCCTTGAACGTGTAGCTTTCCACCTGCCGGGCCTGATACGTCAGTTCCGCCACGCCGATGGTCATGGCGAGCGACGAGTTCTTCGCCAGGTTGAGGAACTGGTTGATGAGCGGCGGGATCGTGATCCGCACGGCCTGGGGCAGGATGATGTACAGCATGGACCGGACGTAGGAGAATCCGGAGCTGCGGGCCGCCTCCATCTGTTCCTTCGGGATGGAGCGGACGCCGGAACGGATGTCCTCGGCGATAAAGGCCGAGGTGTAGATCGTGAGCGCGATGACCGCCGCGGCGAATTCGAAATTCATGCTGTACAGCCAGTCCCGGGCGGCCTGCGGGAGGATCTTGTCGGAGCCGAAATACCAGAAGAAAATCTGAACGAGGAGCGGGGTGTTGCGGAAGAACTCGAGGTAACCCATGGCGAACCAGCGGATGGGCGCGTTCTGGCTCATCCGCATGACCGCCACGAGCAGCCCCAGGATAAAAGCGAGGGCAATCGACACCAGGGACAGCTGAATGGTGACCTTGACGCCGGACAGGATCCATTCAAAGTACTGCCCTGATGTAACGATTGCCCAGTCGAACTGATAGTTGAACACGTTCGGAGGAAACTCCTCTTATCGTTCCGGCGTAATCGTGAAGGTCCGCTTCAGGACGATTCCCGATTTTCCCTTGGGGCCGAACCACTTCGTGTAGAGTTTCTTCGCCTCGCCCTTCTTCTCCATGTCCAGGAGGGCCTTGTTGACGGCGTTCACGAAATTCGTGTCGCCCTTGCGCATCCCGAGGCCGTAGGGCTCGTCGGAGATCTGGATGTTGGGGATTTCGTAGTTCTTCTTGTTGGGCGCCTTGGCCAGCAGATTCGCCAGGATCGACTCGTCGGTGGTGACGGCCACCACCTTCCCCTGCTCCAGCGCCAGGAAGGCCTGGGGGTAGTCGTCGAAGGACAGGATCGTGGCCTTGGGCAGGGCCTTGGCCGCATTCTGCTCGGAGGTGGACCCCTTGGCCGTGCCGATCCGCTTCCCCTCGAGGTCGGCCAGCTTCTTGACCGTCCCCTTCTTCACGAGGAACTTCTGGCCGGTG
>JAKPZB010000149.1 GCA_029560215.1 Methanobacteriota archaeon
CTCCATCCGCACGAAGTTTTCCACGAAGTCGCGGTTGTGGATATTTTCCAGAAACCCCACGTACTTGTCGATCATGAGACGCGCCGGGTTGAGCAGCAGAAACCCCAGGTTCATGATGTCGCCGGGGATGTTCCCGTAGGAGGCCACCAGCTTGTCGGGGTCCAGCGAGCGCGCCCAGACGTTGAGCAGCCCCGCGTCGTGGTCGAAGTTCGTCGGCGTGACCGTGAGGACCAGGTTCTTCACCTTTTCCGGGTGCAGCGCCGCGTACATGACGCTCATCGTGCCGCCCTGGCAGATGGCCATGATGTTGAGCTGGTCGAGGCCGTGCTTCTCCAGGATGAAATCCACGGCATCGGCGATGTAGCCGTTGACGTGGTCGTCGAGGTTGAGGAAGCGGTCCTTGCGGGTCGGGTAGCCCCAGTCGAGCATGTAGATGTCGAGGCCGGCGTTGAGGAAGGTCTCCACGACGCTGCGGCCCGGCTGCAGGTCGAGCATCGTCTCCCGGTTGACCTGGGCGTAGACGATGAAGACCGGCGTCTTGAGCAGGGGCGCCGTCCTGGCGTGGTAGTGCTTGAGCTTGACGCGGTCGTCCTGCCAGACGACGTCATAGGGAGTGACGGCGATCTCCGTCTCCAGCGGCCCCAGCAGTACCTCCCTGGCCTTGCGGAGCTGGTCGTGGAACTTGGCCGTGTCGCCGGCCACCCGGGCCATGATCAGATCGGCCGCCATGGCATAGGGCGCCATCATTTCGGAGAGACGGGTTTTCTTCTCACTTTCCATTTTGCCTCGCCTTTCTCTCGAGTTCCTTGACCCTCTTTTTCAGAAGGTGAAGATCCCGGTACAGTTCGTCCATGTCCCGGTTGGTGGGGATGGGCAGGTTCTGGAGGAGATCCATGAAGTACTCCGCCCGGGCCGCCCGATAGTCGTGCAGCCTGTTGAGCGTCTCCGTCAGGGTGTTCATGTAGTCGTCCGAGCGCAGCAGCTGCATGTAGTGGTCTTCGAGCTTCTGGATCCAGAGCTGGTAGAGGGCCTTGGAGTCCTTGACGGCCGCCTTGCCCTCCTTTTCCATTTTCGCGATTTCCTCCTGGACACCGTAGTAGGCCTTCTCCAGGGGGATCATGAGCAGCTGGAAAAACTCGGTAAGGGCCGACTGGTAGTCCGAGGCCTTTTCGATGGCCCTGTTGTACCGCTCCTGGTAGTAGCGGTTGAGTCCCAGCTGGGGGATGTTGAGGATTTTCCGGAAATCCTCCGCCTGGGACTCGTAGAAGGTCTTCGTCATCTGCTTCAGGATCTCGGCCATGTTCTCGGGCTGGCCGGTGGCGGTGGCGCCCGTCATTTCCGCCCACTGCCTT
>JAKPZB010000152.1 GCA_029560215.1 Methanobacteriota archaeon
CATCCTTGCGTTCAAGGTGGGAAGGACGAGTGAGGGGGCGCGGGCGGCCATGTCGCACACCGCGGGCATGGCGAACAACGACCGCATCTTCGAGAGCGCCTGTGCTCAGGGCGGCATCATCCGGGTAAACTCCATCTCCGAGCTCCACGCCATGCCCAAGATGTTCACCCATATGCCACCGCTGAGAGGAAAGAGGATCGCCGTGTTCACCAACTCGGGCGCCTTCGGCGGCATTACCGCAGACCTGTTGGTGCAGGCGGGCCTCGAGATGGCCCGGCTCTCCCCGGAAACCCAGGAAAAACTGAGCAGGACGGGCCAGATCTTCAACGTCGCCAACCCCATCGACCTGGGCCCCGCCCTGTCCATGCAGACCTTTCTGGAGATATTCGACATTCTGCTCTCCTCCGACGAAGTCGACGGGCTTCTGCCGGTGCCCAGCCTCTGGCACCCCATGGTGATCGACGCCATTGTCGAGCTGGTGAAGAAGTGCCGCCACTACGGGAAGCCCGCCGCGATCTACACTCCCAATGCCGTGCACAAGACCGTAAGCTATCGGCAGAAATATCAGGTTCCGCTCTTCGAATCGCCCGAGGAAGCGGTGCGGGCCCTGAAGGTATCGTACCAGCAGTCGTGCTTTGTCGCCATGAAGGACGCGATCAGATCGGTGTATGACATGGAGCGCAACGGGGAGCACCGGGTTGCCGAACCCATGCTCCAGGAGGCGTGAACGAACCTCATGCCCGGACAGGCCTTCGGCGTCTCGAAGCTGGGAGAAGGTGTTCCGGCATGCTCCACCCCATGCCGTCGTATGCGGCCGGAAAACGTCACGGCCTGAAGCGGACGGCTCCTCCTAGTCCGCCCCCGGCCTTGGGAGGATGGTTCTCAGGATATCCTCCTTGCCGATGATGCCGACCAGCGAGCCCTCATCATCCAAGACCGGGATGGTGTGGATCTTCTTTTCCACCATGATGGTGGCGATGTCCTCCACGGGCGTGTCCGGTCTCACGCTCACTGGGTCGGGGGTCATGGCGTGCTCGACAGTCGTAGCCGCGATCTTCTCGAGCTCTTTTTCCACCTGCCTGCTCGAATGCAGCGGAATCAGGGCGTCGAGCAC
>JAKPZB010000154.1 GCA_029560215.1 Methanobacteriota archaeon
AGGTGTTCCCGTCGGAGGCCAACTACATCCTGTTCCGTTCCGACATCCCTTCCAACCTCATCACCTCCAGGCTCGCTGAGAAGGGCGTGCTGGTCCGGGACTTCGGCAAGGTTCGCCGCCTGGAGAACTGCATCCGGACCACCATCGGCACCAGGGAGATGAACACCGTCCTGCTGGACAAGCTGCGGGAGGTGCTGAGGGAATGCCGTTGAAGGTGGCCCTGGCCGATTACGGCGTGGGGAACCTGCACTCGATCCGAAAAGCGCTGGAGAACTGCGGGGCGACGGTGAACGTCGTAGAGGACATGTCCCTGCTGACGGAAGCGGAGTGCATCGTGCTTCCCGGCGTGGGCGCTTTCGACAAGACCATGGAGCGTCTGCTCCCCTATCGCGAGGAGATCGTACAGAGGCTGAACGAAGGCGTGCCCTGCCTCGGGATCTGCATCGGCATGCAGATCATGTTCCAGAGGAGCGCCGAGGGCCTCGGCCCCGGCCTGGGTTTCCTGCACGGAAGCGTGGTGCGGCTGAAAGCGCCGCGCATACCGCACATGGGCTGGAACCTGGTGGAGACCGAGGACCAGATAATGAACGGCGTGGACGACCCCCACTTCTACTTCGCCCACTCCTTCCACGGCCGGCCGGAGGACGGTTCGGACGTCGGCCACACCGATTACTTCGGACGCATACCGACGCTGTTCCACAAATCCAACACCTACGGGACGCAGTTCCACCCGGAGAAGAGCTCCTCCGCCGGAATCTCCTTCCTGAACAACTTCGTGCGCTTCGCGGAGGAGAGGAAATGAATATCATACCCGCCGTGGACATACTGGACCACCGGGTGGTGCAGCTGGTGGGCGGCGTCCCGGGAACGGAGCAGGTGACCCTGCCCGACCCGCTGACGGTCGCCGCCGACTGGGAGTCGAAGGGAGCGAAGCGGCTGCACATCATCGACCTGGATTCCGCTCTGGGAAAGGGGCACAACGCCCAGGTCATACGCAGGATCATAGAGAACGCCAGGGTGCCCGTTCAGGTGGGCGGAGGCATACGTTCAACGGAGGTCGCCGAGTACTATCTGGACTGTGGGGCCGACCGCGTGATAGCCGGCACCAAGGGGCTCAGGGACCCCGCCTGGCTGAGGGAGATGTCGTTGAAGTATCCGAAGCGGATGGTCCTGGCCCTGGACATGAAGGGCGGGAAGATCCAGACCCACGGCTGGAAGGAGGATTCCCCGCTGGAGCTCAAGGACGTCTTCGCGAACATAGCCGAGCTGCCTTTGGCCGGGGTGCTCTTCACCAACGTGGACGTGGAAGGCCAGGCCAGAGGGATCGATGCCGAGGCGGTGCGTTCGTTCGTATCGGAATGCCCGCACCTGACCATCGTCTCCGGTGGCGTCACGGACGAGAGGGACGTGCAGGCCCTTGAGCGCATGGGCGTGCAGGAGGCGGTGGTGGGATTATCACTTTATACTGGAAAATTGAATCATAACGCAATCTGGAGATGAGGCCATGGACCGCAAGACCGAGGTAGTGCGCAAGACCAGGGAGACCGAGGTCCGGCTGAAGCTGGACCTTGACGGCGAGGGCGTGACCAAAGTGG
>JAKPZB010000158.1 GCA_029560215.1 Methanobacteriota archaeon
TAACGGGGCCGACTCGAAATCGGCTGTCCCTTTTCAGGGACCGGGGGTTCGAATCCCTCCCTCTCCGCCACCATGAATATGAGAGACGAATAAGGAGAGATGCCCGAGAGGCCGAAGGGGCACGATTGGAAATCGTGTGTACCGCTAATACCGGTACCGAGGGTTCGAATCCCTCTCTCTCCGCCATATGAAGGCCTTGCAAGCGGCCAGGTCTCCATGCAATACAGCGGTGCCAACCCCGTCAGGCCCGGGAGGGAGCAGCGGTACGCAACATGCTGTATGTGTATGGTAAGGCCTGGCCTCTTGCAGGGCCTTGACCTTATCCATGGTCGGGGGTGTCCGTGAATCCAGGGATGATGCCATGTACCAGGTCATAGCCCGCAAATTCAGACCACAGCTGTTCGAGGACGTGGTGGGTCAGGAGCACGTCACCAAGGTCATCGGCAACGCCATCGAGCTCGGCCGGCTTCCCCACGCCTTCATCTTCTCCGGACCCCGGGGGGTGGGAAAGACCTCCGTGGCCCGCATCCTGGCCCGGGCCGTGAACTGTGAAAAGGGCCTGTCCCCCCGACCGTGCAATGTATGTCCCATCTGCGAGGACATCACCGCCTCCAGGGCCGTAGATGTCTTCGAGATCGACGCCGCCACCCATACCCAGGTGGAGAAGATCCGTGACCTCATCGAGAACGCACGGTATACGCCCTCGGTGGCCCGGTACAAGACCTTCATCATCGACGAGGTCCACATGCTCTCCAGGAGCGCGTTCAATGCCCTGCTCAAGACCCTGGAAGAGCCTCCGCCCCACGTGATCTTCATCCTCGCCACCACCGAGCTGGCCAAGGTCCCGGTCACGGTGCTCTCGCGCTGCCAGCGCTACGACTTCCGCCGCATATCGGTGGACGACATCGTGAAGCGGCTCAGGTCAGTCGCCGAACAGGAACGGATCCCCATCAGCGACGACGCCATGGTGACCATCGCCCTGCAGGCCGACGGGAGCATGCGAGACGCCCAGGGCATGCTGGAGCACATCTCCGCTGCGGGCAGGGGGACCATCGAGGCGGATACCGTTGCCGAGGCGCTTGGCCTCGTGGGAAGAACCACCCTGCGCGAGCTGCTCTCGGCCATGGTCCACAAGGACGCCCCGGCGGCCCTCGATGTCATCGACAGGGTCTACCGGTTCGGCCAGGACCTGAGCCAGCTCTACCGTTCCCTGCTCGAACAGTTCAGGAACATGATGGTCATCAAGGCCGGCTATGCCAACCTCACCCTGCCGGAGGAAGAGATGGCCTTCCTCAAGGAGCTCATGGCCGAGGTGTCCCTCGAGGAGATACACCGGTGCCTCAGCGTGCTCGTCCGTTCCGAGGACGACCTGAAGTTCTCCAGCCTTCCCCGGATAACCCTGGAGACCATCCTCATGCGGAT
>JAKPZB010000159.1 GCA_029560215.1 Methanobacteriota archaeon
CAGATCCGCGAGCTGAAGATTCACGACTCCGCCGGCAACACCATCCCGCTCACCACCGTGGCCAGCCTGGAGGTGGCCGAGGGCCCGGCCGAGATCCGGCGCCTCAATCAGCAGCGGGTCGCCCTCATCAGCGGCAACGTGGAAGGGCGCGACCTGGCGTCGGTCATCGCCGAGATCCGCGGGGTGATCGCCGCCAACCCCATGCCCACCGGTTTCACCGCCTTCCTGGGCGGACAGAGCGAGGAGCAGGCGGTCGCCTTCCAGAGCATGGCTTTCGCCGTGCTGCTGGCGATCTTTCTCATCTACCTGGTGATGGCGTCCCAGTTCGAGTCGCTCGTCCAGCCGCTCATCATCATGTTCAGCATCCCGTTCTCCGTGGTGGGCGTGCTGCTGACCCTGTGGCTGACCCGCCAGAGCATCAGCGTGGTGGTGTTCATTGGCGTCATCATTCTGGCCGGGGTGGTGGTGAACAACGCCATCGTGCTCCTCGACTGCATCAACCACCTGCGCGCCGGCGGCCTGGCCATCCGGGACGCCGTGATCAAGGCGTGCCACCTGCGCCTCCGGCCCATTCTGATGACCACGTCCACGACGGTGCTGGGGCTCCTGCCCATGGCCGTGGGTATGGCGCGTGGCGCGGAGCTCCGCAAGCCGCTGGCGCTCACCCTGATCGGGGGCCTCACCTCGTCCACCCTTCTGACGCTGGTACTGATCCCGGTGCTCTATCTCTGGATCATCCGCGAGAAGCAGTCATGAACCTCTCGGAACTGTCCATCCGCCGTCCGGTCACCGTGATCATGCTCACGCTGATGGCGGTCATTCTCGGCGTCATCAGCATCTTCAAGCTGCCGCTCTTGTTCATGCCGGAGATCAGCTTTCCGAGCCTCCGGGTGCAGGTGGACTACCCGTCCTCCTCGCCCGAGGAGGTGGAGCAGGACATCACCCGTCCCATCGAGGACATCCTGGGCACCGTCACCGAGCTCAAGAGCATGTCCTCGTCGTCCTCCGGCTCCGGTTCCAACGTCATGCTTGAATTCGATTATGACGCGGACATGGACCTGAAGAGCCTGGAGGTGCGCGACAAGATCGACCAGGTGCGGAACCTGCTCCCCTCGGGCGTGCGCAACGTCTACATCCGGCGCTGGCAGACAACCCAGAGTCCCATCCTCCACCTGACCATGACGCTGAAGCAGTCGCGCGACGAGCTTAACACGTTAATGGATAACGTGATCCGCCCCCGACTGGAGCGAATCGACGGGGTGGCCAACGTGGACGTCCGCGGCCTTGACAGAAAGATGTGTACATCGACATCGATCCGGATCGGGTGCAGGCGTTCGGACTCGATGTGTACACCCTGGGGCAGTCCCTCCGGAACAACAACCTGGACCTGGGGTCCGGGCACCTGTACGAACAGGGCAAGAAGTACTTTCTACGGGCAGTGGGACGGTTTCAGAACCTGGAGGAGATCCGGGACCTGCCCATCCGCGGCACCACGGTGCGCGTCCGCGACGTGGCCGACGTGCGCTACGCCTATCCCGAACGAACCAGCGTTTACCACTTCAACGGCCAGGATGCCGTGACTGTCCGGATTTTCAAGGCCTCCACCGCCAACGTCGTGGAGGTATGCCAGTCGGTGACGGCCGAATTGGAGCAGCTGCACAAGCTGCCCGAGCTCAAGGGGCTCGAGTACCGGGTGTTCCGCGACTCGTCGGAGGAAATCCTGGGCACCATCTCCGACCTGAGTGAGGGCGGCATGTACGGCGGTCTGCTGGCGCTGGTGATCATGTTCCTGTTCCTGTGGAAGGTCCGCAGCACCCTGATCCTGTCCATCTCAATGCCCATCTGCGTGGTGTTCACCTTCGCCGGCATGTACATCCTCCGGTCGCTGGGCATCGTGGACATCAGCATCAACATCATTTCGCTGATGGGCATGGTGTTTGCCGTGGGCATGATCGTGGACGCTTCCATCGTGGTGCTGGAGAACATCTTCCGCCACAAGCAGGAAGAAGGGCTCAACGCCATGGACGCCGCCCGGGTGGGGAGTCGGGAAGTGGGCATGGCCGTGACCGCCTCGACCCTGACCACCATCATCGTCTTCGTGCCGTTACTGTTCGCGTCCCAGTCTATGTTCGGCAAGTTCATGAGCGACTTCGGCATCGCCGTGACCCTGGCGCTGGTCTCCTCGCTGGTCGTCTCGCTCACCCTCGTGCCCATGATCGCCTCGCGCATCTACACCGGCCAGGAAAAGCCCAAGCTGCGCGCCCTGCACTGGATCACCCAACTCTACGGCCGGTTCATGGCGTGGACGCTGCGCGGACGCTACGTCATGCTGCTGCTGCTGGTCCCGGTGCTCTGGTTCAGCTTCTGGCTCTTCTCCCAGATCGAGCAGGAGGACATGCCCCGGGTGGCGGCGCGCGAGTTGAACGTCAACGTGCTCATGCCGTCGAATTACACCATGGAGGAAATGGCGGCCCTGTTCGACCGGATCGAGGGCACGGTGGCCAAGAACCAGCAGGCGCTGGAGGTCGAGACCTACACCACCTCCTACGGCAAGGAGCGGCGCAGCCTGGGCCGCTACAGCGGCGAGCTCAGTCTCTATTTCACCGAGGAGGGCGACCAGCTCACCTCCGTCGACATCCTGAAGGAGCGGCTGCAGGCGCTGCTGCCGGCCGAGGCCGGTGTCGAGTTCCAGGTGGGTGCCATGCGCCGTTTCGGCGGGTCCGAGGGCGGCTTCAACGTGGAGCTGCGCGGCGACAACCGCGAGATCCTGGCGCTCTACGCTGAGCAGATCAAGTCCCGGCTCATGAGCCTGCCCGAGGTCAAGGACGTGACCACCGATCTCGAAAGCGGCGACCAGGAGCTGCACTTCCGCGTCAACCGGATCAAGGCCGAGTCGCTGGGTCTCACTCCGCGACAGGTGGCCCAGACCATCAGCGGCGCGCTCAGCGAGCGCGCAACCACCC
>JAKPZB010000009.1 GCA_029560215.1 Methanobacteriota archaeon
GGCCAACATCCTCCTCATGGAGAAGGACGTGGTCTATATCCCCAGCGCGGACTACTTCTACATCATCGGCGAGGTCAAGACCCCGGGCTCCTACGCCTTCAACAAGAAGGACATCACCATCGCCGAGGCGGTGAGCATGGCCGGCGGCTTCACCCGCATCGCCGCCCGGAACAGCACCCGGATCGTCCGGGTGGAGAAGGGCGTGGAGAAGATCTACAAGGTCAACATGGACGCCATCACCAAATCCGGCAAGATGACCCAGGCGGTCTTCATCCGCCCCAACGACCTCATTGTCGTGCCGGAGAGCTTTTTCTAATCGCGTGGCGTGGCCTCCGATCCTTATGCCCCTTCCCCTTGCCGGGGGGAGGGTAAGGGGAAGGGGAGACAGGGATGTATTTTCGTACAATACTTTTCTTTAAATTCTGCTGAACGGGAGTAAGCGCCAAACCTATGGAAATCGGTCAAAAACAGGTAAATCTTCAGGAATATATCCGGGTGCTCATGAAGCACCGCTGGACGATCCTCACGGTCTTCGCCGTGATCGTGGTGAGTGTGACGATCTTTTCCTTCACGGCGACGCCCATCTACCAGGCAACCACCCGCATCGTCATCGAGAAGGAAAACCCCAAGGTCGTATCCATCCAGGAGGTCATGTCCGTGGACTCCTCGGGCCTGGACTACTACCAGACCCAGTACAAGATCCTCGAGAGCAAGTCGGTGGCCAACGAGGTGATCAAGCGCCTCAATTTGGAAAACAACGAGACCTTCAACCCCAAACCCGGCGTGATCGCCCAGGTCGTGGAATGGATCCTTTCCCCCATCGCCTATGTCAAGTCCCTCATGAAAACCACGGACAAGGACGCCGCCCTGATGGGGCAGCCCGGGATCGCCGAGCCCACCTCGCCGCTGGTGGGGAAGTTGCTCAACGCTGTCAAGGTCACGCCTATCCGGAACAGCCGCCTGGTGGACGTGAGCTTCGAATCCCCGGACCCAGTCCTGGCGGCCCGGGGGGCAAACACCCTGGCGAAGGCCTATATCGACCTCAACCTCCAGACGAAGCTCAAGGCCACCCAGGACGCGGTGAACTGGCTAAATCAGCAGATCGACCAGGAAAAGAAGAAGGTGGACACGGCGGACCAGGCCCTCCTGCGCTACAAGCAGGAGCAGGGGATCGTCACGGACTTCTCCACCAATGCCGAGACGATCACCGCCCAGAAGCTGGCGGAGCTGAACAAGCAGGTCGTCGAGGCGACGTCGAGGCGCGTGGAGGCGGAGACCCGGTACCGCCAGGCCAAATCCCTGGCCGACCGGGCCGATACGTCGGCCTCCATCCCCGAGGTCATGAGCAACCCCCTGATCCAGGAG
>JAKPZB010000026.1 GCA_029560215.1 Methanobacteriota archaeon
CCACGGAGAAGATCGGGGCGACGGTGGTACCGGCGTCCACCGGCAACACCGAGCGGCAGCTGGAACTGATCTGTGATCTGGGCGTCACGGCCATGGCCGCCACTCCGTCCTACCTCATGTACCTGGGCGAGGTGGCGGAGAAGAAGGGCATAGACATCCGCAGGGACACCAAGCTTCGCTTCGGACTTTTAGGTGGGGAACCGTGGAGCGACCGCATGCGCGACCGCATCTACGAGAAGCTGGGAATGCGGGGATTCAATTGCTTTGGGGCCAGCGAACTGTCCGGGCCTCTGTTCATGGAATGCGCCGAGCAGGACGGAATACACTTCTGGGGAGACTTGGCGCTGCTGGAGATCGTGGACCCGGAGACAGGAGAGCCGCTTGAGCCTGGGCAGAAGGGCGAGATGGTGGTCACCATGCTGCAGAAGGAGGCCTTCCCGATGATGCGCTACCGCATGGGGGACATCACCTCGATAATGGCGGAGCCTTGCCCGTGCGGAAGGGCGCATCCGCGGATAACGCGCATCCATGGGCGCGTGGACGATATGATTATTATTCGCGGCATCAATGTGTTCCCCTCGCAGGTGGAGCACTCGCTGATGCAGCATTCAGAGCTGGGCAACGAGTTCCAGCTGGTGGTGGACCGCAAGGGCCACCTTGACACCATGCTGGTGCGCGCCGAGCTGAAACCTGAGGCATTCACGGACAACATCATCGAGCTGAACGCCCTGCGCGAGCGCATCTCCAACCGGCTGAAGAACGTGCTCAACGTCTCGGCCAACGTGGAGCTGGTGCAGCCTGGCACCCTGCCCCGGTTCGAGGGCAAGGCCAAGCGGGTGATGGACAGGAGGGAATACTGATGAGCGAGAACGACAAGTACCGGATAAAGCAGCTCTCCATCTTCTCGGAGAACCGACCGAACCGCCTGGGCGCGGTGGCCAAGGTGCTCAAGGAGGGCAGGATCAACATCCTGGGCTTCAGCATCGCCGAGGGCGCCGGGTACGGCGTCATACGCGTGCTGGTGGACAAGCCCGAGATCGCCAAGGACCTCCTGATCAAGGACGGCTTCGTGGTCAAGTTCACCGAGGTGCTGGCGATACAGATGCAGGACACCCCCGGCGGGCTGTTCGACCTGACCGACCAGATGAAGGACATCAACATCGAGTACGGCTACGGTTACCGCAACCCTCCCTACGCCGTCCTGATCGTCCGGGTGGAGGACATCGAGCAGGGCATCAGGTCCCTGCTGGCCGGAGGCCTCAAGCTTCTGGACAACGTGACGTTCCACTGATGTGCGCGGCAGCTGGCTGAGGTGAGACGAATGTCCTATTGGAATCCCGTAGAGGTCATGCCGGTCCCGGAGCTCAAGGCGCTGCAGCTCAAGCAGCTGAAGATGCTGGTGTACAAGCTGTACACCTTCTCCCCGTTCTACCGGCAGAAGATGAAGGAGGCGGGGGTCACCCCCGAGGACATCCAGGAGCTGGACGACGTTCGGAAATTGCCGTTCATGACCAAGAAGGACCTGCGGGACGGCTACCCGGACAAGCTGTTCCTGGCAAGTCCGAGAGAGGTGGTCAGGTACCACGCCTCCTCCGGAACCACCGGAAAGCCGACCATCGTCGGCTACACCCAGAGCGACATTGACGGCTGGTCCGAATCGGTGGCCCGCGGTCTCGTTTCGGCGGGCGTGGGAACCGACGACGTGCTGCAGGTCTGCTACACCTACGGGCTGTTCTCCGGCGGCCTCGGCCTGCATTACGGCGCCGAGAAGGTCGGCGCGGCGGTGGTTCCCGCGTCCACCGGCAACACCGAGCGCCAGATAGACCTGGTACGCGATCTCAACGTCACGGTGATAGCCGCCACTCCCTCGTACCTATTGCACATGGGAGAGGTGGCGGAGAGGATGGGCGTGGACATCCGCAAGGACACCAAGCTGCGCCTGGGGATACTGGGCGCCGAGCCTTGGAGCGAACGTATGCGGGACCGCATCTACGAACATCTGGGCATCAAGGCCATTGACATTTATGGCACCAGCGAGCTCTCCGGGCCGCTGTGGTGCGAATGCGCCGAGCAGGACGGCATCCATGTCTGGGGGGACCTGACGCTGGTGGAGGTCCTGGACCCCAATACCGGGGAACCGGTCCCTCCGGGACAGAGGGGCGAGCTGGTGGTGACCATGCTGCAGAAGGAAGCCTTGCCGATCGTCCGCTACCGCACGGGCGACATAACCACTCTGTACGAGGAGGTCTGCGCCTGCGGGCGGACGCATCCGCGCATCGGCAGGATCCAGGGAAGGGTGGACGACATGATCATCGTCCGGGGCATCAACGTCTTCCCGTCGCAGGTCGAGCATTCGCTCATGCAGAACCCGGAGGTCGGCAACGAGTTCCAGATAGTGGTGGACCGGAAAGGCGCTCTGGACTCCATGCTGGTGAAGGTGGAGCTTCGGCCGGAGGCCTTCGGCGACCGGCTTTTCGAGCTGGATGCGATAAAGGATAGGCTGACCCACAAGCTGCGCGACGCTCTGAACGTCGGGGTGAACGTGGAGATCGTAGAACCTGGTTCGCTGCCGAGATTCGAGGGCAAGGCCAAGAGGGTAGTGGACAAGCGCGTGTACTGATATGCTAATATGTAGCATGCTAACATACAACATTTAAATATAATCCAGCGAATCCCCCTCAACCACTTCTGGCTAGAGGGAGAGAGGCTTCACGATGTTCGGCATAGATGACCCCTGGATATTGCTGGGGTACGCGCTCTGCTTCATAAGCACCGCATTCGGCATTGTATACGGAATATTGAAATGGAACGAGGAGGTCGACTGAGATGGTCAACCAGCTCTATTTCTGGATGGCCGCCGCGGTGTATGCGGTGGTGGTCCTGTACCTGGCCTGGCTGGGATACAAGAGGACCAGGTGCAATGCCGACTACATGCTGGCGGGGAGGGACATTCACCCGGTGATCCTGGGCCTTTCCTACGCCGCCACGTTCATCAGCACCTCGGCCATCGTCGGCTTCGGCGGCTACGCCGCCAAGCTGGGACTGGGGATCATCTGGCTGGTGATGTTGAACGTCCTGGTGGGAGTTTTGATAGCCTTCATCGTTTACGGCAAACCCACCCGACGCATAGGCAAGAGGCTGGGCGCGCTGACCTTCCCGGACCTTCTCGGCAAGGTATTCAAGTCCGACTTCATGCAGTACGCGACCGGACTGATCATCATGGTCGGCATGCCCCTTTATTCGTCGGCGGTGCTCATCGGCGGTGGGCGCTTCATAGAAGAGGTGCTGGACGTCCCCTACCTTTGGGCCATAATCGGTCTGACGGCCATAACCGCCGCCTATGTGGTGTTCGGCGGATTGGTCGCCGTCATGTACACCGACGCCCTGCAGGGCTCGCTGATGATCTTCGGCATGAGCGCCATAATGATCGTCACCCTCTCGCTGGTCGGCGGCTTCGATGGTTTCCAGTCGCTTACCGACATGTCCCACCTGGTCCCGGCCGGACTGGCCAGCACCGGGATGACCGGCTGGACATCGTTCCCTGAACTGGGTTCCGCCACCTGGTACACGCTGGTGACGACCATCATCATGGGGGTCGGGATCGGGGTGCTGGCGCAGCCCCAGCTCGCCGTCCGGTTCATGACCGCCAAGGACGGCAAGTCGCTCAATCGGGCCATCCCGGTTGGGGTGATATCCATCCTGATCACGACGGGCGTGGCCTACACCATGGGGGCGCTGACCAACGTTTACTTCTACCAGCACTTTGGAAAGATCTCCACGGAGATGACCGGGAACGTGGACAGCATCGTCCCGCTGTTCATAAACACCGCCATGCCCGAATGGCTGGTGGTCATGTTCGTCCTGGTGCTGCTGGCCGCGGCCATGTCCACCATGAGCTCGCTGTTCCACGTGATGGGCACGGCGGCCGGTCATGACATCTGGGTACACCTGCGCAAGGCCAAGTTCTTCCCTACCAAGCTCAGTGGAAGCGACGAGGACGCCTCGAAGCTGAAGGTCAACAAGGCGGCGACGTTCGTCATGATTGCGGCGAGCCTAGGACTGGCGTTCGTCATGCCCGGGGACATCATCGCCCGCGCCACCGCCATGTTCATGGGGCTTTGCGCCGCTGCGTTCCTTCCCGCGTACACGGTCGCTGTGTTCTCCAAGAACCCTTCGCGGTTGGGCGCTATAGCGAGCCTGCTCACCGGGAGCGTTGCCTGGGCGGTGTGGACCGTCTTCGTACACAAGGCCGAGTCGAGCGTGCTTAAGGTGTCCGAGCTGCTGACCGGAAGCCCCTCGGCCCTGGGCTTCCCCTGGACGGTGGTGGACTCCCTGTGCATCGCCCTGCCGCTGTCGATAGCCGCCCTGATCATCGGCACGATGATCGAGCGGAGGAAGGCTCCGACGGCGACCGAAGCCTAAACCCTTTTCTTCCTTTTTATTCTCGTTCGATCTGAGACCGGATGTCTTGTCGCGCGAGCGCCTTGCCCAACGTCTGCGAGCGGTGGTTCAGACCCCTTCGCACCCGTCCCCGCCGTAGGCCAGGTCATCCTCCTTGCCTTCCAAGGGAGGAGCTGTGGGGCAGTACCGCTTGTTCCACTTCTTGCATATCCAGGACTGCAGGGTGTCCACGTCCTCCTTGCTCATGTGCTTGAAGCGCCCCTGCAGCTTCAGGTACTCCGTGACCGGCCTCATCTCCTTCGGACGATAGGTGATGCTGACCTCGCCATCCACCACCTCGTACAGCGACCACATCCCGGTCTCCACGGCCATGTTGGCCAGGTCGAAGGTGGCCGACGGATCGGACTTCCAGCCGGAGGCGCAGGGCGTCATGACGTGCAGGAAGCGGAACCCCTTGAGGTTCTTGGCCTTCTCCACCTTCTGCACGAAGTCGTTCATGTGAGCTATGGACAAGGTAGCGGCGTACGCGATGTCCTGGGACGTCACGACGGACATCAGGTCCTTCTTGAAGCCCCGCTTGCCCTTGATCTTCTTTCCCACCGGCGTGGTGGTGGTCCAGGCGCCGAATGGCGTGGAACCGGAACGCTGCGTCCCGGTGTTCATGTAAGCCTCGTTATCAACGCAGACGTAGATCACGTCCTCGTTGCGTTCGGCGGCGCCGGCGAGCGCCTGCAGACCGATGTCGAACGTCCCGCCGTCCCCGGCGATGCCGATGACCGTGACGTCCTTCCCCTGCCGGCGGTACCCGGCCTTGATGCCCGATATCACGGCACCAGTGTTCTCGAAGGCGCTGTAGAGGAACGGCACGTCGAAAGCGGAATGCGGATACATTCCGCCGCCGAAGATCAGCAGGCAGCTGGCCGGGACGTACACCGTGGTGTTCTCCCCCAATATCCTCATGATGTTCCTTACCGCGATGGCGACGCCGCAGCCGGCGCAGGCCCCCTGCCCGCACAGCAGATGGTCCTGGCTCGGCATGTTCCGGATGTTCATCTTGCGGTCCATCACATCTCCCCCCTCAGACCATGCCAGGTGCAATCCCTGACCTTCTTCCCGGAAGCGCTCTGATCCAGCACCGAGAACATCTCCTTGAACGTGGCGACCTTGAGGTCCCGGCCGCCGATGCCGGCGATGTGGTCCGTGATCGGGATGCCGCTCCCGTAGAGCGAGTTGCGGACCTCGGTGAACACCGGGCCGAAACCGTTGACGGATATGGAACGGTCGAACACCCCCAGCGCTTTCACGTTCTTGACCGCCTTCCTGATCTCCTCGTGGGGGAACGGGCGCATGAACCGCAGCTTGATCAGTCCGACCTTCTTACCCTCGGAGCGCAGCTCGTCCACCGCCACCCGGGCGGTGGAGGTAGCCGTACCGATGGTGATGAGGGCGGTCTCCGCGTCCTCCATGCGGTAGGTGTCGATGAGGCCGCCATAGCGTCTTCCGAAAGCCTTGGCGAAGAGGTCGTCCACCTCGGAGATGACCGGTCGAGCGTTGGCCATCTGCCTGTCCAGCTGATAGCGCATCTCCATGGAGTGCGCCGGCGACACCGCGATGTTGATGCTCATCGGGTCCTTGGGGTCCAGGCGGTTGAGGGGCTTGAACTTGGGAAGGAAGGAATCGACCTCCTCCTGGTCGGGCACCTCCACTCTTTCCACGGTGTGCGACAGAATGAAACCGTCCAGGCAGAGCATGAACGGCAGCACCACCCGGGGGTCCTCGGCGATGCGGTAGGCCTGGATGACCATGTCCAGGACCTCCTGGCTGTCCTCGGCGTACGCCTGCATCCATCCCGAGTCGCGCTCGGCCATGGAGTCGTTGTACTCCACCCAGATGCCCGATCCGGCGCCCAGCGAGCGGTTCACGTTCACCAGCAATATCGGTAAGCGCACCTGCGGCGGAACGTAGAGCATCTCGTGCATCAGCGCCAGGCCTTGCGAGGCGGTGGTGGTGAAGGTCCTCACGCCGGTGGCCGAGGCGCCGATGGCCATGCTCATGGCCGAGTGCTCGCTGTCCGCCGGGATGAAATCAGCGTCCAGCTCCCCGTCGTTGATGAAATCGGCGATCTGCTCGATGATGATGGTCTGCGGGGTGATCGGATAGTTCGGGATGACCTCCGGACGGCACAGCATCACGCCGTACGCCGCGGCGGCGTTCCCTGTCAGAGCTTTCACCGACCTCACGCGCTCGCCCCCTTCCTCTTCATCGCGATGGCGTCCTTGGGGCACACCTTGGCGCACAGCCCGCAGCCCTTGCAGTAGCGGATGTCGAACCGCAGCGCTCCGTCATCGGAACGTCGAATGCACCCCTCGGGACAGATGAACCAGCATCTCTGGCACTTGATGCACTTTGAATCGTCATAGATGGGGTTGGACACGCCCCAGCTCCCGGTGAGGTTCTGGCTCATGCTTCCTGGCCCCACGGCCATGCCGGCCTTGGTGGTCCTGGGCAGCGCCACTCCGGGAGGCGTCTCCTGCCAGGTGGGCAGCCAGGCGTTCTTCCTCTGTATCTTGCGCTCGCCCTTGCAGGTCCCCTCGCGGGATCGGTCGAAAGCGGCCTTGGCCGCCGAGGAGTTCAGGCGTCCGGCCTTCTCCCCCAGCTTCTCCCCGAAGCGGTTCATGATGGCCTGCTGTATCGATTCCAGCTTCACGAAATCGTCGGCCCGGGCCATGGCCCCTAGGATCGAGGTGTTCACTATCGGCGCCTTGAGCATCTCCAGGGCGATGCTGGTGGCATCCACGCTGACACAGCGCGCGACCACGCCCAGATCGATCTCGGACGGTGCCAGGGCGCTGTTGACCACGGCGCATCCACCCTTCTTCAGGCCGGCGGCCACCGGTTCGATCTCCAGCAGGGATTCGTCCATGACCACCAGCATGTCCGGCTCGGACACCTGGGTACGGTCGCATATGCGTTTGTCGTCGATGCGGGCGAAGGCCATCACGGGAGCGCCGCGGCGCTCCGCGCCGAAGAACGGGAACGCTTGCGCCTGCTTCCCCTCCAGGATCGCCGCCTCGGCTATCGTCTGGGCGGCCATGACCGCCCCTTGACCTCCCCGGCCGTGGAATCTGATCTCGTACATGTTCATCCCTGGGAACCTAGGTTTGCCAGCTAATGCGATAAGGGAGTTGCGGAAAGGGTTTCGCCCATCAGTTAACAAGGGTCAGCCAGTGCCGGTACTTCGGATCGTTGCCGCGGGCGGCCTCGAAGAAGGACTCCTGCAGGTCCTTGGTGATCGGACCGCGCTTCCCCTCGCCGATGACCCTCTGGTCCAGTGAGCGGACGGGAGTTACCTCCGCCGCCGTCCCGGTCATGAAGAACTCGTCGCACATGTAGATCTCGGAGCGGGTTATCTCCTTCTCGATGAGCTGATACCCCTTGTCCCGGGCGATGATGGCCACGGAATCCTTGGTGATGCCTTCCAGCACTCCTGACGCCAGCGGCGGGGTGTAGATCTTGCCGTTCTTGATCATGAAGATGTTCTCGCCTGGTCCCTCCGCCACCGTCCCATTGGTGTTCAGCATGAGAGACTCGTCCGCCCCCAGCTGGTTGGATTCGATCTTGGCCAGAATCGAGTTCACGTAGTTGCCGCAGATCTTGGCCTGCAGGGAGGTCGAGGTGTTGGCCGACTTGGTCCAGGAGGAGGTGATGAGCTTGGCCCCCTTCTCCATGTTGTCCTTGCCCAGGTACGCGCCCATGTGCGCGCAGGCTATGGCCACGTTCACCTTGAACTTGAAGGGATTGAGCACGATGCGATTCTCGTCGTTCTCCCCGTACCACATCAGCGGGCGAATGTAATCGGCGTTGTCCGCCGCGTTCCTCACCGCCAGCCTGGTGGCCTCCACCAGTTCGTCCACAGTATAGGGGTGGGCCATGCACATGACCTTGGCCGAGTCCATGAAGCGCACCATGTGCTCCCGGAGACGGAAGACCGCCTTGCCCTTGGGCGTCTCATAGATGCGAATACCTTCGAAGACGCCGCTGCCATAGTGCAGGGCGTGGGTCATGAAGGGCAAAAGCACCTTCTCCTGTTCGATCAACTTTCCGTTCATCCACATCATGATCTTCTTCTCGGACATGCCAAATCACCAATGATAGCGAGCTCCCCGGCCGAGGCCGGAAGGCGTGCGCCTTGGTAAGAAGTGACATGGATAAAACCTTTGTGAATATTCCAGCGGACCAAAAAAAAACTAGGCCAGTTTGTCGCAGCCGGAGGCCACGGCCTCCCTCACCTTGGCCTCCGCCAAGAGGGCGTCGATATCCACGCCGCACCGCTCGGCGATCTCCTCGGCCATGGCCATCATCCGGGTCGCGGTGAGCTCGAAACCCTTGCTGCGCATACGTTCCGCGGCCTGCGCCACGGTCTTGATGGAACGGTCGCTGACCAGGTTGTCGGCGAAGTTGACCACCTTGTCCTCCAAGGATCGGGGCATGTAGTCGCCCCTCGGAAGCCCCAGAGCCTCCGCCTCCTCGAAGGTGAAACCGGCGGCGATGTGGCGCCCGATGCACTTGACCAGATCGTCCGGGAGCCCGTGTTCCTTGGCTATGCGCACGCCCTCCGCCACATGGTTAACCCCATGGGTCGCCGAGCGGCCGATGTCGTGCAGGAGGGAGGCCGCGTTGACCAGGTCGAGGTCGGCGCCGCAGCGGCGGGCGATGACCATGGCCACTGCGTTCACCACGCAGCAGTGCCGGATGACCGCCGCGGAGAGCCCCTCTTCGCGCATGATCCGGTAGCAGTCGTCAGTGCTTGGATAGCTCGACAACGTTCTTCCCCCTCTCACAGGGCAGCACCTTGATCTGCGCTCCCTGGTAATCCCTCTGCAGCATGCGGCCCTGGAACACCCGGTCCAGGAGTATGGCCAACGCAGCCACTTCGGAATGGGGCTGGTTGCCCACCGCCACGTTCAGGTCCGCCCTCTGGTAAACCTCCGGAGGGACCTTCTCCGCTCCCACCACGACCAGGACGTTGCCCTCGGGGACCTTGGGCGCGACCTCGTCCACCGGAAGGCCGTACATGGTGAGATGCACGACCGTTCCCTGAAAATCCTGCAGGAACTTGCGCCAGTTCACCCCGGTGGTGATCTCGAAGTCCCCGCCGAAGCGCTTGACCACGTCGTTGACGCTCTCCTCCAGGACCGGGTCCTTGGTGGAAACGATGATGCGCCTGGCGCCGAAGGCGCGGGCGGTTAGCGCCACGTGGGTGGTTATCCTTTTATCCCTCTCCGGCCGGTGGCCGAGACGGAGGACGGTTATCTCTGGCACCTTACTCCTTCACCCTTTCCAGACGGTGGCCGCGGTAGTCCATCTTCACCGAGCGCTTCACCAGGCTCTTGAGCATGGTGGCCGTCATTCCCAGGTTCTCGGCGACGTCGCCGGCGAAGCGGCCTTCCTTTCCGACCTGCTCCAGGATGTTGTCCTCGACCTCCTTGAACTCGTCCTCCGGCATCATGGCCGCGTAAAGGACGTCGGAGATCTCATAAACAGGCCACTGGGCGTTGATGTGGAAAGAGTTGTAATAGGTGTGATAGGCCTTGTCCGGGCGGTTGCCCCCGGAAGGCTGCCATCTGGTCTCCACCAGCTTCATCTTCTCGAAAAAGGCCAGGGCCTCCTTGCCCTCAGCCCCGTACTTCTCCTCGATCTCCTTGACGGTGCGCCATTCCAAGGTCACCTCCTTAAGGACATCCCTCTTCACCGGGGTATCTACGGCCCTCAGCATAGATACCAATTCGGAGGGTTCGTTGATGACCTTGATTTTGTTCATACCTCTACTAATCGCTCTTGAAAAATAAAAACCCTGCGGATTCACCCGATAATTCGCTGGGGCGCGGGGACGAAAATTCTGGTATCCGCACCAGATATCGCGATCTTCGGGCATTGTTCTCCTCTGCGCCCCTGTCGGGGCGAAGATGAAGGGAATAACATTATATGCCTGCTCTTGATTTCTTTCCCCCAATGACCAAGATCATCTACCAGTGCTTGGTGTGCAACCGAGTGCACCAGACCCTTGAAGCGGCGGAGAACTGCCACAAGGGACCTACCCAGACCGTCGAGCAGGGGCTCACCGGTTTCAAGAAGCGCAGGGGCATCATCGGCAACTGAGCCCTTTCTTTTTTTATATCCTAGAAAGGAAGCTGGCCGAGAATCAGTGCCACTAGGAACACCGGCACCAGTATCAGTATCATGTCGTCATCGATGTAGGGGATGCGCCGCGACTCCAGGAACAATGCCACCGGCGCCACCAGCACCGCGGAGAGCAGCACCGGGAAGGTCATCCCATAGAAGTAGCCGAGGCCGATCAGCAGGATGAAGAAGTACACCACCATGGGAAGCATGGGGTTCAGGTCGCTCTTGCGCTGCCTGAGCTCGCCGGTCAGGGGATCGACCCAACCCATGCCCACCAGCGCGGGCAGGGTTATCTCCACCGGGAAGTAGAGCAGGGCGATGGTCACCGAAACGGCGAAGAAGGCCGGGGCGGAGGGACGTTCGTCCTCATACGAGCGCAGCACGGGGACCTTGACCTGGGCTATGAGGCGCACGGTGTCGGTGCCCAGGATTATCAGCATCAGCAGGATGAGCACCTGGTCCTTCGGTGCTCCGGGGAACACCGGATCCGGAACGATGTAGTAGATGCACAGGAGCGGCGCTAGAACGTGAACGAAACGCCTCACCAGATGCCAATCCATGCCCTTGGTAATGGGTTCGGGTACATAATGAGATTTGCAGAACGGCCAAGCCTCAAAGAAAACTGGCGCCGCCCCATTTCCTCTCGATCCCGCGGTGGAAGTAGAGGCTCATGACCAGAAGGACGCCGCACACGCCCAGTATCCCGGCCAGGGCCCACCAGGCCCCGCTCTGCAGGCTGAACGACAGGATGGTCAGCAGCAGGTCCGGAAGCAGCGAGATGGCGGTGAACTTGGTGAGTATCGTCGGGTTGAAGAAGAAGGAGTTGGTGTTCAGCCCGGTGAGGTAGGCCGTGGCCAGGATCATGTAGGCGGTGGTGCAGTATAGGACGACTAGGGCGAGCCAGAGGAGCTGCCATTCGTTATTCAGCATGGATATTCCGATAACGAAAATGGTGGAGACCCCGGTGGTTAGCAGGAAGAAGGCCATCAGCTTGACCCTTATGACCTGGGGCACCCGCACCGGCAGCGTCTCGTAGTAATCGTTGAGATCGGTGTTGGTCATCCAGCTGTAGAGCAGCACCCCGAAGAAGCCCACCATCGCCCCGTAGAACACGGCGTTGAAGCCCACCGGGATGTTGAGGCCGTGGTTCACGTAATAGGTGGTGAAGCTCAGGAAGACCAGCGGCACGATGTAGGCGAATATCATGCGGACGATGAGACCGGAGCGCCGGATGTCCACGAACTCCTTGGCCAGGAGCGTCCGGGAGGGGAATCTGGCAAAGCGCCTCAGGTGCTGCAGGAACATCTCCCGGTGCCTTCCCGCGGCGATCGATCGGCCGGGGCGGACCAGGAACAGGGACAGTCCCAGGAACAGTACGCTCAGCGCCGCGCAGACCGCCAGATAGACCAGGGCCGAAGGCCAGTCCGCCGGGAAGGGCAGCGCGTTCAGCTGATATCCCAGGCTGGGTATGATTAGGTCCAGGCCGTAAAGTCCGGTCAGACCGTAGCCGGCCACCAGGGCGATCAGCGCTCCCACGGCCAGGAGGAAGATCCGCCGGTCGATGGCGAAGAGGACCGATATCAGGAAGCTGGTGGACATCCCGTAGAGGAAGGTGACCAATAGCCCGAGGAAGATCGCCAGCACGGAGAGCAGGGAATGGGAGGACAGCGCCGCCCCTAATGCCATCCCCCCGAACGCCGGCAGCAGCATCAGGGCGGAATAGAATATCACGTCCCGCAGGTACATGCCCAGGAACACCCTTCTGAAGGATACGGGAAGCAGGAAGGGCATGCTGATCAGGAAGTTGTCCTTGCCGTACCTCCGCTCCAGGTACGTCTGGCCCAGCACTCCGAACGCCCCCACGCTCAGCCCGTAGATGTAGATGCCGCCGTAGGCCATCAGCATCAGGTCCGCCAGCCGCAGATCTCCGGTCAGTATGTCCAGGCTGTAGGTGAAGAGGGCGGTGAAGAAGAATATGTACAGCGGCAGCGACAGGAACAGCCGCCGCGAGGAGTACTTCACGTGCGTGCGGTACTCCTCGGTGAGCATCAGCCTAAGGAGCGAGGCCGTTCCCCCCGCCCACCAGCCTGAGGAACAGGGTCTCCAGGTCCTCCCCGCCCACCAGGGCGTTGGACACCTTGTCCTTCAGGACCACCTTTCCGCGGTCCATGATGATCATCTCCTGCACTATGCGCTGCGCCACGTCCAGGATGTGGGAGCAGAGGAACACCGTGCGCCCGTCCTCCCGGAGCTCCAGAAGGTAATCGCGCAGCTTGCGCTGGTAGATCGGGTCGAGGTTGATGAACGGTTCGTCCAGGAACAGGAGCTTGGGCTCGTGGATGAAGGCGGCGGCCAGCATCACCTTCTGCCTCATGCCCTTGGACAGGTCGCGGCACAAGGTCCCCTCGGCCCCCTTGAGGTCGAAGAAGGTCAGCCAGCGTTCGATCTTTCCATCGATCGATTGCACCTCGTGCAGGGTGCCGGCGAAACGAAGGAACTCCGAGGCGGTGAGGTACGAGGGAGGGCTCTCCACCTCCGAGACGATGCCTATCCGCCTCTTGACCTCCACGACGTTCCTGGTCGGGTCGAGCCCGAGCACCTCGGCGGTGCCGCTCGTGGCCGGGATCTGCCCGGTCAATATCTTCAGAAGGGTGGACTTGCCCGCCCCGTTGGGCCCGAAGCAGCCGAAGAAGGCGCCCTCGTCCACGGTGAACGACGCCTGGTCCAGGGCCACGAACTCACCGTACTTTTTGGTGAGCCCTTCCACCACTATCGCTGGCATGCGGGAAATCATGCAGCCCTCATTATTTAAGGGGTGCGCGCTGAAGGCTTGGAACGAACCTTCAGGCGAAACGGATTTAACTGTTCCAAATGTTATCACGTGTCTAGCGCTTAGGAAGTTGCCGCCATGAAGGGTCACAGCGTTCTCACCAGCAAGATAGAGGCCGAGGTCGAGCTACTGGAAAGGCACGTGGTCATGCTGAACGCCATCAAGAAGCACGAGCCCATCGGCATAATCCGCCTGTCGGAACTGCTGGACATCCCTCAGCACAAGGTGCGTTATTCCTTGCGCATCCTGGAGCAGGAAGGGCTGATCAATCCCTCCCCGGAGGGGGCGATAACCACCGAGAAGCTCGACGAGTTCTACGAGAGAGTGGTGGAGATCCTGGACCGCATGGAGCTCACCGTTGGCAAGCTGAAAGGCGAGCTGGAAGAGGAGTCCAAAAAGAACATAAAAGATTAATATGCGACCTCTGTTCTACAGCCTCATCAGGCCGTCGTAGCTCAGTCGGTAGAGCGTGTGACTGTTAATCACAAGGTCAGCGGTTCGATCCCGCTCGACGGCGCCTTCTCGTAACAATTTTTAAAAGGTTTGGTTCAGGCCCTGATCATTATCAGCATCATCTTGAAGGCCTTCACTCCCTGCAGAGCGTGCGGCTGGTTGGCCGGCATGATGATCATCTCCCCGGCCTTCACCCGGTGCGTCGCGCCGGAGATGGTGATGTCCGCCTCCCCGTCCAATATCTCCACCATCGCGTTGTAGGGGGCGGTGTGCTCGCTCAGCCCCTGGCCCTGGTCGAAGGAGAAGACGGTCACCGTGCCCACGCTCTTGCTTATGAGCGTGCGGCTGACCACCGCTCCTTCCTGATAGGACACGAGGTCCCTGGACACCATGACCTTGCCGCGCAGGTCCTCCTTCTTCACGCCGTCGGGGTTCATCATCTCCATGGCCATGTTATCCCTCAGAGCATCTTGGTGGTGTTGACCGGCTTGGGCATCTTGAGCACCAGGAAGCGGAACTCCGGCGACGTTTCGTTGAACAGGCGGTGCGGTATGCGGGCCGGGGACTCGATGACCGTGTCCTTGCTTACCTCCTTAATCTCGTCGCCTATCTCCACCTTGCCTGTGCCTTCCAGTATGTAGAACATCACGTCCACCGGGGTGATGTGCTTCTTCAGGGTTTCTCCCCTCTTCAGGGAGATGACTATCGCCTGGCCGTGATCGTGGTCGTATATCATGCGCACGCTCACCTTATGAGGGTTGTCCTTTTCCGGGAATTCCGTGTACTTCGTTGCCTTCATTTCTTCACCTCAGCTATTGAGTATCTCAATGCGTCCTTATGACATGTCGCTAGGCACCTGCCGCACAGGTAGCACTCCGAGCCCGCCCTTGCTTTGAGCACTTGGGGCGGGCAGACCCTCTCGCATCTGCCGCAATCGACGCAGTTCTGGTTCCTTCGGACCCCGATAACGCTTTTCCAGGAAAGCAGGGACGATATCGCCCCGAAGGGACAGACGAACCTGCAGAAGGGCCGATAAACGACGGTCGAGGAGACGATTATCGCCAGGAAGATCACCAGACCGGGGCCGAGCACCAGCTGGAAGAGGTCCGGGAGCCCCAGGACCTTGGTCAGGTTGATGGCGAAAACCACGGACAGCGCCAGCATCGCCGCGAACACCGCCCAGCGGACCGTGACGGTGATAGAGCTGGGGACCTTGATCTTCCTGATCGGGGCGAGGTAGGCGAGCTCCTGCAAGGCGCCGGGAGGACATACGTAGCCGCAGAACACCCGGCCGACGATGAGGGACGACAATATCACCGCGGAGGTCACCAGGACCACCAAGGGCAGGTTGGCCTGCGGGATCTTGCCCAGCATGAGGAGCTGCAGCTGCCAGGGGAACATCGGAGCGAAGTAGGCGAAGCCGAGAAGCGCCGATAGCACCAGCACCACCCACCCCAGTTCCTTGCTGAGCTTGTCCTTGTACCACAGATAGGTGACCGCCGGGACCATTATCGCGGTGTAGACGATCCCCAGTATCATGGCCAATTCCAATTTCATCCTTCGACCTCCAGACATTTCTTGAGCGTTCTCAGCAGGGGAGGGGCCTTCTCCCTCAGGTCATAGCTGAAGTTGGCATGACGCCATTCCATCACCGCCAGGCGCAGCCCGCCCATGAAGAGCAGTGAAAAGGCTTCCTCGTCCACCTCCGGGGAGAACGCCCCGGACCTTTTTCCCTCCCTTATCAGCTGGGCGATCAGCGATGAACGGGAGGAGCGTCGAAGATCGAAGCGCTCCTTGACCGGCGGGAACTCCCTGAAGATGTCCTCCTGGAACAGAACCGAGGTGTGCGTCGGGTTCTTCTGGAAGTTCTCCAGCTGCCAGGTCAGCATGTTCTCTAGGGCCTCCCAGGGCCCCTCGCCGCGCGGAAAGAACTGGTTCTCCTCGAACACCATGCTGGCCAGGGAGTCCACGATGTCCTCCTTGCTCTTGAAGTGGCGGAACAGGGCGGCCTCGCTGATGCCCGCCCGGTCGGCTATCTCCCTGAGCGTCAAGGAATGGATGCCCTTGGTGTGGACTATGGAAAGCGCGATATCCAGTATCTGAGACCTGCGGGCTTCCCCCTTCATCCTGGCAGCCATGTTCACACCTTATTAGTTATCACTAACTAACATTGTTGTGATCATTATAAATCCTTTTTGGAGAAAGACGAAAAAAGATCAGTCCAGCAGCAGCAACCCGGTCCACAGATAGGTGTCCTTCGGCGGAAGGTCGATAGGCATCCCGGCGCTCTCCGCGGTCCTGATGACGTCTATGCCGAGGGCCTCCATGGAAGGTCTGGCCTGGAACGGAAACCGGCAATCCTCGTCCTCGATGGCGCTGCATTCCTCGCACAGCGGGCACGGTCCGCCTCCCAGGCCGGCGGCGAAACGGTAGCCGAACAGGAAGGCGTCCCTCTCCAGTTTGGCCACTATCTCGTTCAGCTTCCTGACCTGGTCGCGGGCCGCCTTCTCCCTGTCCGCGCCCAGCTCCTTCGCCGGCAGCGAGATCTGCACCAATATGGCGAAGGTGTATCTGGCCAGCACCTTGGAGAACTCCTCGGCGGACATCACCCGGGGCGGGCACATGTGGCTGCGGCCGTAGTTCTCGCATCGCGGCACCTGGCACTTGAAGTTGACCCTCGGATCGACCACGATGTTCTGCACCGGCACCGGTGCCACCTTGCTCGCCCCGTAGACCGTCGCGTTGGCGCACAGCGCCTGAAGATGCTCCCCTATCTCCATGCTCCTCCCTGTATTCCGTAATACCTGTGGAACGAAAAAGGTTGCCCGGGCTCATGATTTTAATATTCAGGTTCTGTAGCGTTCCCGGGGAAGGAAATGCTCGAGTCGGCCTGGAAGAAGGAGGCTGAGAAGGATAAGCTCAACGATGCGGAGCGCGCGTTGCAGCTGGTGAGCTGGATCTTCACCGCCATCGCCGCCTGGTTCCTGCTGGCCCATTGGACGGGGGATACCGGCTTCTACACCTCCGAGTTCGGCCAACTGGACGCGCTGGTCCTTTTCGGCCCGTTGCTCTTCGGGCTGCTGCCGCCGCTGGTGCGGACGCTGTGGGGCCGAAAGAGCGTTTCCAGGCCCTGGGACATCTTCGGCTCGTTGCTGTTCGTGCTGTCGTCCGCGTACTTCCTGTGCGCTTTCCCTTTTGACATGGGGTTCTTCGCCGTCCCGCTGCCTGAGGGCATGCGGTCCCTCGTCGACTGGGTGACCGAGGACATAGCCAAGGTGGTCCTGGCCATCGGAGCCGTCGGCGGGACGTTCGGCATAGGCTGGACCACCTTGACCTACTTCAAGGTCAAGGAGATCCTGGAGAATCGGACGAAGCGATGACGCGGTCGCCGCGCCTGGTAAGGAAAAGCATCAGGACCAGGGCGATGACGCTCATAACGATGCCATAGCCGAAGGTGCCCCACGCCCCGGCGGCGTCCCAGAGCAGGCCGGCGACCAACCCTCCGGGGAGCATGACCAGCCCCACCGCGGTATGATAGACGCCCAACGCCGTCCCGCGCAGGTCCCTCGGCACCAGGTCGATGACGAAGGCCTTGAACGCCCCCTCGCTGGTGCCCTTGTACACCCCGTAGAGGATGAAGCCCAGGGCGAGAAGCAGCAGGCCGGTCGCCGAGGCCATTACCAACGAGGTCAAGGCGAAGAGGATGAAGGACAGGATGAGCAGGGGCCGACGTCCAATCCGATCGGAGAGCATGCCGGAAGGTAGGGAAACGATGACGAATGTCACGTTGAACAGGGCGTACAGCAGGATGGTGGTCACAGTGCTCATCCCCTGGGCCTGGGATTGCAGGACGAAGAAGGAGTAGCTGATCTCCCCGGCGAAGAATATCAGCACCACCAGGGTGAGCGCCCAGAACCTCCGGCCGAGCCGGCGCGCGTCCTTCCACATCCGCCCAGTGGCCCGGGGCGCCCTCTTCGGCGGCTCTTTGACAAAGAGGAACAGCACCAGAACCGCCAGAGCGGCGGGGATGGTGGCCAGGAGGAAGATCAGGCGGTAGGTGTCCGTGGTAACCGTAGCGGCCGTCAGGAGCACCGGCAGAACCAGCAATGGCCCGATGACCGCCCCGGTGGAGTCCATGGCCTTGTGCAATCCGTACGCCTTGCCGATGTGCGCTTCCGGCGTGGAATCTGCGATCAGCGCGTCGCGCGGGGCGCTCCTGAGCCCCTTTCCCACCCGCTCGGTGACCCGCACGGCGAACACATGCCAGTAGGATGTGGCGAGAAAGAGCAGCGGCTTGGCCAGGGTGCTCAGCCCGTAGCCGGAGGTGAGGAAGGGCTTCCTTTTTCCCAGTTTGTCCGAGAGGCGTCCGGAGACCACCTTGAGAAGCGAGGCGGTGGTCTCCGCCGCTCCCTCTATGAGGCCGATCACCGCGCCGGTGGCGCCTATCCCGGTCAGGAACAAAGGCAGGATCGGATAGATCATCTCGCTGCTGGCATCGGTGAGGAGCGATACCAGACCGAGGATGAGCACGTTGGTGGACAGGCCGGTCAGCAAACCCCTTCGGACCTTTTCCCTTTCCACCGTGACGATCACCTGAGATGGTGGTAAAGACGGTCAATAAAGAAAAATGATTGCCTCCATCCCCCTGGTGCGGGTCAGCCCAGGGCGGGAAACAACAATTTTATATTGCCCCCCGCTTTAACCTGAACCGGTCAAGGGTCCGTAGCTTAGTCCGGTGGAGCGGCCGGCTCATAACCGGTTGGTCGTCGGTTCAAATCCGACCGGGCCCACATCTCATTTCTAACAATATGTGCGATTCGATATCGATCGTGGCCTTTAAGCGAAAATTCATGAAAGGGTTTGTTCGACGAGTTCTGACCTATCAGCGATCAGTTCTTCGGAGCGGCGTCCTTGGCGACCTTATCGGCCTTCTTCTGGTTCTTTGCCATCTTGTCACCTCTGGACCGCTAATTTCAAACCTTTCTTTTCATTCCATCCTAACTACTGAGCCGGTTTTACGAACTAAATGGATAAAAATCAGGGCGACGATGATAGCGATGGCGGTGAACCATCTCCCGCTGGCCGGCGCGAAAAAAAATCTTTTCCTATTGAGCCTGATGATTATTTCCTTGCCCAGGGTCTGCGTGTCCTCGGGCATCTAACTCTGGGGGCAATGGGGCTTTCGGCATCCGACCTGGTCCGCCAGATTACCATGGGGACAGAACGATCATCCCTCGTAGCGGTTCAGGCTCGCATCTTGGGAAGGATATGGATATATGCGTTTACAATTGCATTCCGCCATTGACCAAGCGCGCACCATACCGGTTAAATCCCTGCGGCCCCATTCCCAGGCGGTGCCGATGCGCGAATGGGAATCCTTCTTGCCGAGCGAGGTCTGCGAACGCCTGCAACGAATGATGGACGTGCAGTTCGTCGTCGACCTGGGTATCAGGACGGAGTCCATCTCCCGCGAGGGGGAGGTGGTTTGCATCATGGACGTCAGCGACAAGATCAACGCCCTGGGCGGCGCGCACGGCGGAGCGATCTTCAGCCTGGCCGATCAGGCCTTCGCAATAGCGTGCAACCTGGGCCCGGAGCCGATGGTGGCCCTCTGCGTCAACATGAACTTCCTGAAGCCGGGCAAAGGCCACCTGAGAGCGGTGGCCGGGAAGGTCTCGGAGACCCGGAGGACCTCGCTTTGCGAGGTCAAGATCTTCGAGGACGGCGAGCTCATGGCCGTCTTCCAGGGGACCAGCTACAAGGTCCGGGCGAAGCGGACCGAACCTATACCTTGAGAGGCCTCTAAAGAAACCTGGTACGATCGACGACCTGCCGCCTTAGGAGAATTGATTTTAATAATCCCATACCGACTTAACGACCAGGGGATTGCATGAAGGCCGAGATCCATCACGCCTCGAAGTACGGCAACGGGGAGAAGGTGGTGGCGTATCTGCAGGGGCTTCTGGTGGCCAAGGGGCACCAGGCCGAATTCCGCCACGTGCGGGACGCCAAGCCGAAGGATGTGCCAGTCGCCGACCTCTACGTGTTCTGCGCGCCCACCCGCATGGGGAAGCCGATCGGCAAGATGAGGAGGTTCCTGAAGAAAGCCAGGTTACCGGAGGGAGCGAGATATGTCCTGATAGCCACTCACGGAGAGCCTGTTCCGGACAAGAGGACCGGCAATATGCCCTCTTCTGAGGAGATAGAAAAGTACCAACAGAACCTGCCGGCCATGGAGGCGATCCTCAGGGACAAGGGCGCGGTCAAGGTGGCCGAGACGAAGGTCTACGTCCGGGGAGATGCCATGAAGGGGCCTCTGGCGGATGGATGGGAAAAGGTGCTGGAGGAGTTCGCCTCGCGGCTGTATTGAAAAAAGTAAGAAAGGAAAGAGGTTTGGGACATTACTTCTTCTTCAGGAAGAAGAACGCAGCCACGGCCGCGACCGCCGCTATGGCGATGATGGCGATGATGATGTAGAGCGTGGTGCTGTCGCCCTCATCCTCATCGTCGTCACCGCTCTCCGCCGTGGGTGTGGCGTCCTCGACCTCCGAAAACGGACCTTCGCCCACGGTGTTCACCGCGCTGACCTTGTAATAGTAGGTCTGGCCGTTGACCACGCCATCGTCCACGTACGTGGTCACGTCGCCCAGGGTGACCAACAGAATCTCCGCCCCCTCCGTGGTGCCGCGGTAAACCTTGTAGCCGGTCACCGGCGTTCCGCCGTCGTCATCCGGAGGGTTCCAGGTCAACGTCACCGTACCGTTCCCGGCGTCGGCGTCCAGATTCTTCGGGGCATCCGGAGCGAACACCGTGGCCTCCACGGTGAACTCCACCTCATCGCTCCTCGGCCCGACACCGACCGCGTTTACCGCCGACACCCGATAGTGGTAAGTCCCACCGAACGCCGTGCTGTCCACATATTCGTTCGCGGCCGCCCCCACCGTATCGATCAAGGACATGGAACCTGCAGAAGGTCCGCGGTATATTCTGTACTCAGCTATCGGATATCCGTTGTTCAGGAGCGGGCCTTCCCAGCTGAGGCGGACCCCGCTCTCGTTCGCTTCGGCCTTCAGGTCCCGGGGGGCCGAAGGCTCGCTGAACGGTGCGGCGCACATAAGATCGCTGTGGATAGGGTCGAAGTAGGCGATGTGCGGGCGCCCTTCCCGATCCATGACCAGGCTGTTGTCCAGGTACATACTTTCATGCAGATGGTCCAGCCTCACCGGGATCCATGCGCTGCCTATCTTAATGGCGTATTTGAGGTCGTCCGTGTCCTCGTCGAAGTAGACCGCGCGCAGCCTGTCATCCCCATCGATGGCTATGCTGCAGAACTTGCCGACATTTCCGTTGGTGTCTAGTATCCAGGTGGTCCAATCGCCCGAAGAATCGGTGATGTAATACAGCTCCTGGTTGGTGGCGCCGTAGCACACGATGTGCGTGTTGCCCATTGAATCGACGGCGATGTCCGAAAAGCTCCCCACATCGTTCGCCCAGGCTAGGTTCTGCTTGACCCAGGTCCCGTCGGTGTTGTCTATGTAGCGAAGGTCCTTGGCCGTGGAATCGTAATAGCAGATGCGCACCTGGTCGTTCTGGTCCAGGGCCATCGCCGAGGGATATCCCACGCTGTTCCCGGAATTGTCCAGGACCTGCTTCTCCCATGACCCGTGGCTGTTGTTGACATACCTGAGATAGTGGTTCACGAAGTCATTGTAGCATATGTGGACCTTTCCATGAGAGTCCAGTGCGATATCTATGGCGGCCCCGGTATGCCCGTATCCGTCCACCGTCGTTCTCGTCCAGCTCCCACCGACGTTATTGGCATATATCAGGTTGGAATCCTCGACGTAAGTCATGTGCACGTTCCCCGCCGGGTCCAGGACGATGGATGAGGCGGAAAGGACGTTGCCGCCGCTGGAGACGACCTCTCTGGTCCATTCCCCTCCGGCGTTGGTGGCGTAGATGATGTCGATGTTGGTGGCATCGTAATAACTGAGGTGCGACGCTCCATCGGCGCCCAGGGCCAGAGAACAGCCCGTTCCCACTGCTCCCTGGGAATCGACGATCTCCCTGTTCCAGGGGGAGCAGGTGGCGCTCTTGACCCTGAAGTGCTCCGGATTGGTCTCATCGATATACATTATGTGCGGGTCGCCGTTGGAGTCCAGGGCCAGGGAGGTCGCGAAACCTGCATCGCCGTCCCCGTCCACGGTCGACGAGAAGAACGAACCTGTCCCAGGGTCCCGATACATGTACTTGAGGTCGGAGGCCGTGGAGTCCAGGTAGGAGATGTGCACCCCGCCCAGATGGTCCACGGCAATTGAGCTGTCCATGCCGATGGTGTGGGCGGAGGCGAACACGGAGTGCTCGAAGGTGCCCTCGGTGTTCCGGCAATAGCGCAGGGTCTTCTGGCCTGCGTCATAGAAGGAAATGTGCGGATTCCCTTCCTCGTCCAAGGCCATAGAAGGATACCTGCCTGTGTCCCCGGTCTCGGCCAGTATCAGGGGGTCCGCCCATGTCCCGCTGGCATTGGTCCGGTACCTCAGGTCCTGTCCGTTGGCATCGTAGTAGGCGACGTGCAGGTGGCCTTGGCCATCGACCGCTATGGCCGAATAAAAGCCGGAAAGCCCGGTATAGTCCAGACCTGCCGCCCCCCACGCCCCGCCCCGGTTGGTGGCGTACATCAGACCGCCGTCAGTGATGTCATAGAACGAGATGTAGGCCTTGTCGTTGGCGTCCAAGGCGATGGAGGGGGACCAGCCCACGATGTCTGGGGTATAAGTCCAGTTGGACCAGCTCCCTTCCGTGTTGTTCAGGTAGCGCAGGTCTCCGTTGATCCTTTCATAATAGCAGATGTGTGCGAACCCCTTGGAGTCCACGGCCAGGTCCAGGGTCACCGCCTCCTGGCCCGCGCCGCCCTCCACCATTTGGCGGACCCAATGCCCCGAGACATCGTTGGCATAGTAAAGGTCGTACGTCCCGGCCTGCGCGTAGCAGCAGTGCCGGTTCCCCTGATCATCGATGACCAGCGAGCAGTAGGGCGCGACGTCCCCGAACAGTTTGATCAGCTCCTTGTACCAGGTCCCGTCGGTGACGTACTTGAGGTCGCCGGAGTTGAACTCGTAATAGATCACGTGCGTACGCCCAGAGGAGTCCACGGCCATGGAGGTCCAGCCCGAGGGCTCCGTCCCGAACAGGTTGGGTGTCCATGTCCCATACTGGTTGCTCATGTACCGCAGGGCGAATCCGCTGAGGTCCTGGAAGGATATGTGGGCTCCCCCGTTCTCATCGATGGCGATGCATGTGTATTGGCCGACATCGGGCCCTGCGTAGAGGGTCTGGGTGTGCCACGTCCCGTCGTTCCAGGCCCACTTGGGGTTGGTGTTGGTGAGGTCGTAATAGGCGATATAGGGATCTCCGGCCGGGTCCAAAGCCAGGGACGCATACATCCCCACATCCCCGGCGCCATCCACCGTATACGATGACCAGGGACCCCCGGTGTTGTTGGCGAACTTGAGGTCGTGGTTCGCCAGGTCGTAATAGGCTATGCGGGCGACACCGTCGTGACCTATGGCCAATGATGAATAGGCCCCCACGTTCCCGGCGTCGACGGTCTGTATCGTCCAGGAGCCGCCGGCCTCGAACGCGTACTTCAGACTGAGACTGTCCGGGTCGAAGTAGGAGATGGCCGCCGCACCCGAGGCATCTATGGTGATGTCGGTGTACTGCGCGGACGCCACCTCGACGACCTCCCTCTGCCAGGTCCCGCCAGGGTTGGTCAGATGGACCAGGGTCCCCTCGGTCCCGTCACGGTAGGAAACGTGCACCTCCCCCATGGCGCCCAGGGCCACGGAGCAGTAGGTCCCCACGTCCCCCTCGGAATCGATGGTGGTGATGTTCCAGACCCCTCCAGGGTTGGTCGCGTACTTGAGGTCCTTGTTCGTCGCATCGTAATAGACCGCATGCAATGTGCCGTCGTCGTCCACAGCCAGGGAGTTGTACATCCCCACATTCCCCACGTGGTCCAGCACATCGATCCCCCATTCATACTCATCACGGACCAGAGGAGGCTCTGCCTGCACGGAAGCTGGGGCGGTGGCCAGTGCCAAGCCAGACGTGATCATCATCAAGAAGAATAGCACCGAGACCCCTTTCCGGTAAGGGGTTGGGAGACCGCCTTCCGTCATGGATGATACTACTCTCGGGATGGGGTCTTATAAATAGTGGTCCTAGGACGATGCTTTCCTGACTCCGAGATCTTGTCTGGACATCGGGATGTGCGTCGGTAATCTGGCCTAGAACTGTTTTTCAACGTCGGTCGGTAGCGGGACCGCGTTCGCCCATCGGCCAAAAATCCAATCGTAGGCCGCCCGGACATTCATTCTGCTCGCCCGAAGCTTGACCTGTTAGATTTAATATCGTATTACCGTTAACCCGCAAGACACGGAAGCGGACAGATGGCAGAGGAGATACCAGCGACCGGCGCCGGCAACCTGAAGGATTATGATAAAGCGTACCAGGCCTTCAACTGGGCTTCCCTGGACGGGGAGTTCGACTGGTCCCGCGGCGGTCCTTACAACGTTGCCGCGGAGGCGGTGGACCGCCACGCCCGCGATAGCCCGAACAAGGTGGCCATCCATTCCGTGCGGGCCAACGGGGAGATGCAGTCCTTGACCTTCCGGGACATCTCTCGCTCTTCGAGCTGTTTCGCTGACGGCCTCCGCAAGATGGGAGTGAGGAGAGGCGATCGTGTGTTCGTCTATCTGGACCGCCGCTTCGAGCTGTTCATCGCCATCATCGGCATAGCGAAGCTGGGGGCGGTGGCCTGCCCACTGTTCTCCGCCCTGGGTCCCGAGGCGGTAAGGGACCGCTTGATGGACGGGACTCCATCGGCCATCGTCACCTCGCCCTACCTTTACGAAAGGATATCCGCGGTGCTCAGGGAAGCCTCCCCCGCGCCCCTGGTGGTCTGCGTCGGGGAAAACTGTCCGCCCAACGCCGTTCCCTATTCAAAACTGGTCAGCTCGGGATCGCCGGACTTTGAAACCGCGAACATGCGGCCGGACGAGCCTTACATCATCCATTACACCTCCGGCTCCACCGGAAAGCCGAAGGGAGTCGTGCTTCCGCACCGGGCCATGATGCAGCAGCTCTCCGTGGCCAAGTACGTCTCCGATCTCCGGGAGGGGGACGTGTTCTGGTGCACCGCCGACCCCGGCTGGGTCACCGGCACGTCCATGGGGATATTCGGCCCCTGGTACCTGGGGATCACCATAATCTCCTTCGAGGGGCGCTTCGACGCCCGCTCGTGGTATTCCATCGTCGACCGCTTCAAGGTCACCGTGTGGTTCACCGCGCCGACGGCCTTGCGCATGCTCATGAAGGCGGGGGACGAGGTGGTGCGGGAGTTCGACCTCTCCTCCCTCCGCCACATTTGCTCGGCCGGCGAGCCGCTCAATCCGCACGTGGTACGCTGGGGAATGGAGGTTCTGAAGCGCCGCATCCACGACAACTGGTGGCAGACCGAGACAGGAGCTCCGTGCATTTCGAACTTCCCCTGCATGACCGTCAAGCCTGGCTCCATGGGCAGGGCCGTGCCCGGCGTCGTCGCCGCCATCGTCGACGAGAACGGCATGGAACTCCCTGCCGGAAAAGAGGGGTTCCTGGCCCTGCGTCCTGGATGGCCGTCCATGATGACCGGTATCTGGGGCAACGTCACCAAGTATCGCGAGTACTTCTACGTCCCTGGCTGGTACGCCTCCGGCGACCAGGCCTACAAGGACGAGGACGGCTACATCTGGTTCCTGGGCCGGGCGGACGATGTGATAAAGACGTCCGGTGAACGCCTCGGGCCTTTCGAGGTGGAATCGGCTCTGATCGAACATCCAGCCGTGGCCGAGTCGGCCGTCGTCGGCAAACCGGACGAGCTGCGCGGGGAGATCGTGAAGGCCTTCATAGTGCTCCGTCCGGGCAACCAGGCCTCGGACCGGTTGAGAGAGGACATCACCAACTTCGTCCGGGTGCGGCTGGCATATTATGCGTACCCTAGGGAGATCGAGTTCGTGGACTCCCTGCCAAAAACGCGCTCGGGCAAGATCATGCGCCGGGTGCTGAAGGCCAAGGAGGGCGGGCATGACACCGGGGACCTGTCCATGCTCGAGGACTGAGGGCCTTAGCGAAAGACGAAGTGGGACCGCAACCTGCTAATAACGTCTTTGAGAATCCGTGCAGCGATGGGATTGCTAGACAAGGACCCCTGCTGGGCCCGACGGACCGCCGGCGCGCTGATCATGGTTGCGGCCTTCATAGTTCTTATGGGCATCATAACCGGAGAGGCGCTCTATCCGGGATATCACACCGGGGAGGACGACATCAGCGACCTGGCCTGGAGAGAACCCTCGGCCTCCATATTCAACGCGACCATGATAGTGGGCGGGGTCATGTACTCCCTGACCGCCATCCTCCTTCGCCACGCCGGTCTGACCCGGTCAGTGACCGTACCAGCGTTCCTCATGGGCCTGGGGGGAGTGGGCGTCGGCATCTTTCCGGTCTACACGGGAATACCGCACTATATCTCGGCCCTTCTGGCGTTCGGAGGCGGGGCCATGACCGCGCTCATGGCCGCAAGGACCGCCGATTCCCCGTTCAAGTACATATCCCTGGTCCTGGGAACGATAAGCGTGATCTCGCTGGTGCTTTTCACCGCCATGTGGGGGGGAGAGCCCATCGGACCGCTGGGGGAGGGCGGCATGGAGAGGTGGGTGGCCTACGCCAACATGACCTGGGCCATCGGGTTCGGCGGATACCTGATGAACAGCGGGCCGGACCGCTCCAGATCGCGGATGTCCTGCAATCGCCCTTAGTCGTCGCGCAGCGAAAGATACATTATCCGCCACCCGCTAGTTACGATCAGAGGGGGATCCTGTGGACCTCGACCAAGCCATTCTGCTGTGCAGGTCGGCCAGAAGGGATCTGAGGAGATTGATGGCCGCCCTGGACATGAAGAGCTTCTACGACATTGGGCACGATATCGGCCACACCGCCGCCCTGGGCGTGGCGTTCAAGAGCATGGACAAGGAGCTGGTATGGCTGGAGCAGCTCATCACCGTGGGGAACCTGGAGACCATCCAGGGACAGAGCTGGATGGTCTGCGACCTGGTGAACTACTACGACCGGCTCATCGACATGATCCAGGACAAGGCCATTCCGACGGGGAAGGCTCCCCCGGTGGCCGACTCCATCTACCTCTGGAGGGAGAACGCCGGGAAGCTGGCCCAGGCCGTGTGCCAATTAGAGGACGATGAGACCCGGTGACCAGCAATGATGATTAGGCCCGGCAGCATACGCCATGGCGATATGAAAGAGGTCCGGCTTCGGCATCATCATCTGCTGTGCGCCCGCACCTTCAGCGGACACGGTTACGATCATCGATTCGTGACCAACATGGAAGAGGTCGTCGCCAGCCTCCGCTCCCCGGAAGGACTGGTCGTAATGTTGGACGTCGGTGGCGATGACATTTGCGAGCGCTGCCCCAACCTGGTGGGCGGCCAGTGCAAGGACCAAGTGTCGGTGGCCGAGAAGGACCGCTCCGCCGCGCTCTTCCTCGACCTGCCGGAAAAAGGGAAGTTCCCGGCCAGGCCTTTGTTG
>JAKPZB010000059.1 GCA_029560215.1 Methanobacteriota archaeon
TGGATTCGAGGGAGGCCAAGCGCATGCTGCACGAGGCCCGGGACGCCGGGGACCACGGCGACTGGGGGATGATGGGGATACTCGCCCGCAAAGGTCGCGAGCAGTTGATGCGTTCGCTGCCGGAGGCCACCCGGAGCGAGATGCGCAAGGCCAAGAACCAGCTGCTGGACGCCAAGACCGAAGGGAAGGACGTGCGCACCCTGGTGAAGGTGCTCAAGGACGCGGGAGTGGCGATGAACCGCGAGCGCTATGACCAGGCGTTAGAGCTGCTCGCCGACTTCAAGGACGAGATCAAGCGGCTCTAGCGCTCCCGGACCAAACGCATCTCCCTTTCCAGGATGGAGCGCTCCTGCGCGCTCAGGCTGGCCGGGTCTATCGACAACAGGAACAGGGCCTGGCGTTCGCTTATGCGGTCCACCAGCGAGCGGATGAAGCGCAACGCCCCCTCGAACGAATTGCTGCTGATCAGGTACTGCAGGTCGTCGATGAGGATGATGACCTTCTCCCGGCCCTCCATGAACTCCTCCAGCACCACCACGATCTTCTCCAGGGAAGGGGGGATGGTCCGTTCCGTCTCCGACTCGTGGTCCGTCAGCCAGATGAGGTCCGCCTGTATCTCGTTATACGATTTCCGGAGCATCCTCGGATTAGTGCGGGATATCGCCAGTCCGGAGTAGCCCTTGGCGAGATAGTTCACGAATATGCCGTGCGAGAAGTCCCGGGACTGTTCCTCCACAAGATAGCTCTCTCCCTCGTCCAGCTCCAGCTCCACGTCCCGCAGGTCGCGCTTCCCGGCCATCTCCAGCGACTTCTCGCGATGGTACTTCATGATGGCCTGCTTGAGCTCCAGGATGCTGGTCCCCTCTTCCGCTCCCTCGCCGACGCTCTCCACCCGCAGGTTGTCGCGGTAGAAGTGCATGATGAAGGCGGTGAGGTCCGGGGCCCGGTCCTGCCGGTGGTCCTCGATGAGCGACGACAGGGCGTTCCGGTCGCCGACCCTCATCAGGGAGATGGACGTATCGGGGAATATCGAATCGCCCAGGGTGAACTCCGCCGCCCGTTCGCCGCGATACATCATCTCCACGCTGTTGTTCCCGGCCGGCTTGAAGCTGTACAGCGCCACGGTCGGCGCGCCCTGATCGAACACCAGGACGCCGTTGGAGGAATCCCCGTCCAGGGTCAGCACGGTGCGGAGATAGCCGGTGAAGCCGGTCCTGTTTATGGTATCCAGAAGCTCCCGGAGCGAGGCCTGCCCTCCCTTGCGCTCCTCCTCCTTCTCCGCGGACGGCAGACGCATCTCAGAAATCATGTGACCCTGATGACGAAGGGGAATGCCAGATAATATAATTGTCTGAATCGCCGAAACAACAAATTTTAAATGGCCGTAGCGGTTGATGTCGCCTTGCGCCACTGTAGCTCAGCGGTAGCCCCTCGAACGGGCCGCTACAGAGCGGCGGTTTCGTAAACCGCAGGCCGGGGGTTCAATACCCTCCAGTGGCTCCACTTATTCTTCCAGGTATTTCTGGACCATCTTGATGGCGCACACGTCCCCGCACATCGAGCAGCCCTCGTTCTCGGCGGTCGCTCCCCGCTTGCGGTACCGGCGCGCCTTCTCCGGGTCCAGGGCCTCGCGGTACATGGCCTCCCAGTCCAGTCTCTTGCGCGCCCGCGCCATGCGCTCGTCCCGCTCCGCCCCGCGGCCCAACGCCAGGTTCGCAGCGTGCGCGGCGATCTTGCTGGCTATGACCCCTTCCTTCACGTCCTCCACGTCCGGAAGGGATAGATGCTCCGCCGGCGTCACATAGCACAGGAAGTCCGCCCCGGCGAAGGCGGCGACCGCCCCGCCGATGGCCCCGACGATGTGGTCGTACCCCGGCGCGATGTCCGTGACCAACGGCCCAAGCACGTAGAACGGGGCGTTGTCGCAGACCCGCTTCTCCAGCTGCACGTTCGCCGCTATCTGCGACAGCGGGACGTGGCCGGGGCCTTCCACCATGCACTGTACCCCAGCCTCGCGACAGCGCTGCACCAGCTCGCCGAGGATGATGAGCTCCTGGACCTGCGCCCTATCGGTGGCGTCGGCCACGCATCCCGGGCGAAGGCCGTCGCCCAGGCTCAGGGCGAACTCGTATTTGTTGGCCAGCTCTAGCAGGTAATCGAAGTTCTCATAGAGGGGGTTCTCCATCTCATTGTGCAGGATCCAGGCGGTGAGGAACGCGCCTCCGCGGGAGACGACGTCCGTCAGGCGACCGGAACTGCGCAATCGGGACACGGACTCCAGGGTTATGCCGCAGTGCACCGTCATGAAGTCCACTCCGTCCTTGGCGTGGCGCTCTATGCCGGAGAACATATCGTCCTCGTCCATGTCCACCACCGCGCTGCGGCGGGCGGCGCGCAGCCCCTCCTGGTAGATGGGGACGGTGCCCACCGGCACCCGGACCTCCTTGATGATGGTCCTGCGGATGGCATCCACGTCGCCGCCGGTGCTGAGGTCCATGATGGCGTCGGCGCCGTACCGGACAGCCACCCGGGCCTTTTCCAGCTCCGGCTCCAGCTCCGGCAGGTCGCGGGAGGTCCCGACGTTGGCGTTGATCTTTACGGCAAGACCTTCGCCGATGGCGCAAGGTTCCGGCGAGTGTATCGGATTGCAGGGGATGACCGCCCTGCCGGTGGCCAGCATGCGCCTGATCCACTCGGGGTCCGCCCCTTCCGCCTTGGCCGCCCTCTTTACCTCGTCGGAGGGACCGGCCCTTGCCCGGAACATAATGCTCATCGCCGCCACCAACCCCTTTTCCCGATTTATTGCTTACCTCTCGAGCCTGGTCGGATATGAAGGTTTCTCCCTTCCCGGAACGTAACTGATAACAGGGAAAATAGGGTGGAAAAAACCCTGTTTTGCTTATATAGCCAGATAGTAAACCCAGGGTATTAATACTTAGATGCCATACGCTTACTCAGCGGATGGGATGCGGTCGAACTCATAGTCTCGACCGGACGGTATCGCATTCATCGATTCACAGAGGGTATCCGATATGGAGGACGCGAGCTACAACGCCAACAGCATACAGGTGCTGGAAGGCCTAGAGGCCGTTCGCAAGCGGCCAGGCATGTACATAGGCAGCACCGACACCAGAGGCCTTCACCATCTGGTCTACGAGATCGTGGACAACGCCATTGACGAGGTGATGGGCGGCTACTGCACCCACATCGACATCTCCATCAACGCGGACGGCAGCGTCTCCGTGGCCGACGACGGCCGGGGCATCCCCACCGGACTGGTGCCCAAATATGAACGGCCGGCGGTGGAGATGGTGCTGACCGTTCTGCACGCGGGCGGCAAGTTCGACCGCAATAGCTACAAGGTCTCCGGGGGTCTGCACGGGGTCGGCATGTCCGTGGTGAACGCCCTCTCCGAGTGGCTGGACGTAAAAGTGCACCGGGATGGCAAGGAGCACTTCCTGAGGTGCGAGAGGGGCGTGGTGACCGTGCCGCTGAAGGAGATCGGTCCGGCGGAAGGCAGCGGGACCACCATCACCTTCATGCCCGACCGGACCATCTTCGAGACGGTCCAGTTCGAGTACGACATCCTGGCGGAAAAGTTCAAGGACCTGGCTTACCTGAACAAGACCGCGGTGATCACCTTCAAGGACGAGGCCGCGGGCAGGCAGGACCGCTTCCATTACGAGGGCGGAATAATCGAGTTCGTGGAGGACCTCAACCACAGCCGCAACAAGCTGCATGAGAGGCCGATCTACCTGATGGCCGAGAAGGACAACGTGATCGTCGAGCTCTCCATGCAGTACACGGACGGTTACACAGAGAACATCTATTCCTTCGTCAACAACATCAACACGGTGGAGGGCGGCACCCACATGGTCGGGCTGCGTTCCGCCCTGACTCGGGCGATGAACGATTACGCCAAGGAGAAGAACATGCTCAAGGGGCTGGACTCCCTGAGCGGCGAGGACGTCCGTGAAGGCCTCACCGCCATCCTCAGCATCAAGGTCCCCGAGCCGCAGTTCGAAGGCCAGACAAAAACCAAGCTGGGCAACAGCGAGATCAAGGGCATAGTGGACAGTCTGGTGTTCGAGAAGCTGGCCGAGTTCCTTCTGGAGAACCCCAAGGTGGCCAACGTCTGCATCGAGAGGTCCATACTGGCCGCCCAGGCCAGGGAAGCTGCCCGCAAAGCAAGGGACCTCACCCGCCGCAAAGGCATCCTGGAAAGCGCCGCCCTGCCCGGCAAGCTGGCCGACTGCAGCGAGCGGGACCCGGCGAAATCGGAGATATATATCGTGGAGGGGAACAGTGCCGGCGGCTGCTTCTCAGGGGACACCAAGGTCGCCCTGGTCGATGGAAGGGATCTTTCTTTCAAAGAACTCGTCAAGGAGCAGGCAGAGGGAAAGGAGCACTTCTGCTATACGATAAGGAAGAACGGGACGATCGGAGTGGAAAAGGCCATCAACGCCCGGAAGACCGAGGAGAACACGCCAGTCATCAGAGTAACACTAGACGATGGCGAAGCGATCACCTGCACGCCTGATCATTTGTTCATGACCAGGGACGGGAAGTATGTGGAAGCCAACTCTCTGCAGACTGGATCATCCTTGATGCCTTTGTATCGGCAGGACGAAACAGCGGTGTGGTGCCCGACATCAGAGCGATGGATGTCTTCGGGGCTGGGCGGGATCTCTACCTTAATTCATCAATTCGAAGCAGCGGCAAGCAATCACAGGGTCGTTAAGATAGAAGACCTCGGAGAACATATTGATGTTTACGACATCGAGGTGCCGCACAGCCACAACTTCGCATTGGCGTGCGGTGTGTTCGTTCATAACAGCGCCAAAATGGGCCGCAACCGGGAGTTCCAGGCGATACTTCCGCTAAGAGGCAAGATCCTCAACGTGGAGAAGGCCCGGATGGACAAGATCCTCAAGAACCAGGAGATACACAACCTGATCACCGCCATAGGCGCCAACATCGGCCCGGACTGCGACGCCTCGAAAGCTCGCTATCACCACATCATCATGATGACCGATGCCGATGTGGACGGAGCGCACATCAGGACGCTGATGCTCACGCTGTTCTACCGCTACATGCGCCCGCTGATCGAAGCCGGCTACATCTACATCGCCCAGCCGCCCCTCTACAAGGTAAGCAAGGGCAACAAGGAGCTCTACGTATACGACGACGAGGCTCTGGCGAAGGCCATGGAGGAGATGGGCAAGAACGTCGGCCTGCAGAGGTACAAAGGTCTCGGCGAAATGAACCCCAAGCAGCTCTGGGAGACCACCATGGACCCGGAGACGAGAACGCTGAAGAAGGTGACCATCGAGGATGCCATGAAAGCGGACGAGATGTTCACCATATTGATGGGCGACGACGTCGAACCCAGGCGGAATTTCATCATGTCGCACGCCAACGAAGTGGAGAACCTGGACATCTGAGGTGGCTAAAATGACCGACGAAGACACCAATCAGCAGGCTCCGGACCAGAACGCGGGGGACGCCAAGGTCCCCGACGTGGGAACGCACAAGGTGGTATTCCAGCCCATCGAGGGCGAGATGAAGAAGTCCTACATCGACTACTCGATGAGCGTCATCGTGTCCAGGGCGCTGCCGGACGCCAGGGACGGGCTGAAGCCCGTTCACCGCCGCATCCTGTACTCGATGTACGACATGTC
>JAKPZB010000073.1 GCA_029560215.1 Methanobacteriota archaeon
GCGTTGGATGGGCGAGCTGGACGGGGTGTTGGAAAAATGGGAGGGGGCCTGGGACCTCGACCAGGTCCGCGGCCTTATCGACAGGGTTTGACCGTCTCAGAGGCGGTTGCCGCACTTGGGGCAGTACTGGGCGCCCGGCTCGTAAGCGGCTCCGCAGCTGCGGCAGGTGTTGCCCTGCTGGTACTGCTGCGGGGGCTGCTGGTACGGCTGTTGATATGGCTGGTTGCCGTAATATCCCGTTCCATACTGCGGACGTTCCTGGTACTTCATCAGGAAGTAGATCAGCGCCGCAGGCCAGCACAATATGATCAGGATGATCACGATCACCCAGCTGCCAGTGAATTCCTTCGACATGACATTCCACCTTTTGACATTCAATAACTTGAGGAATATTTATCCATTCCCATATATTTTCAATCTTCCGATATTGGTGGTCCTCGGGCGCAGCGCGGGTAGGACGCATGGGACGGGCACTCCTTGCAGCGCTTCAGCATCCTTCTTCCTTTCAGGAACTCGAAAACCACGATGACGGTGAAGATGAACGGATAGACGTAGGTCCTCAGGTCAGGCGGGCAGACGATGGCGGAATAGGCGGCCAGAGCCAGGCTCGATCCCAGTATCATATTGAAGAATATTGACCACCCTCGTCCCGGGATAAGGAACCTGAGCAGTTGGAAGGTGAACGAGAAGAGGGAAGCCATGAAAGCGGCCATGAACTCCGGCCGGCCCATAAAAAGCAGGACCATGATGACGGCGAACGTCGGATAGACCGTCACGCATCCCCGGCAGACCTTGCGGCCTCTGATGTTGAGAAGGTGATCGTCGAAGCGGCCGCACAGGGGATGATGGGCCAGCAAAATCGGTTCGTTCCTCAGCTCGTCGATGAACTTGATGCCGGCGCCTCCTCCCTCACCCTACCATACCGTCCTGCCATCGATAAAAAATGACCGCCAACGGCTTTATACTTGGATGATATATCCAATTCTAGTTGGATAATACATCCAACTGACTAACTTAAAGGGATTCCACATGGATAAGAAAGCGATAATCGCGATCATCCTGGTCGTGGCGCTGGTAGCCGTCGGGACCACAATGGTGCTGGAGATGAACCCCTCCGGGGGAGAGGACGAAGGGCCGGTGACGGTCATAGACGCCGAGGGTCGGACCGTGACCACCGAGGAGGCGCCGACGCGCCTCGTTTCCTGCTCCCCTTCCCTCACGGAGATGGCCTACGCCATGGGCATAGGAGAGCGCCTGGTGGCGGTCACTGACTACTGCGACTGGCCGGCGGACGTCAACGCCAGGAAGACCGCCGGCACCCTGGCCACCGTGGGCGGGTACTTCACCCCCAGCGTGGAGGCGGTCATCGCCGCCGAAGGGGACCTGGTACTATTGGACCGCGGCGTGCAGGCCCAGTTGGACATGCTGACCCAGCTGGAGAACGCCGGTCTGAACGTAATAGTCCTGGACAAGGGGGTCACCTTCGATGAGGTCTACGACGCCATGCTGATGATCGGAGAGATCTGCTGGGTGAAGGAGGAGGCCGAGGGCCTCATCGCCTCCATGAACGCCAGGCTCGCCTCGATCGAGGAGGATATCGGCGTGATCGAGAGCATTCCGACCATGACCTTCGCCGTATGGCTCGATCCGATCTACCTCAGCGGCAACGGCACCTTCGCCGCCGACGTAATGTCGCACGCCAAGGGCGAGAACGTCTACTCCAACCTCACCGGCTGGCCGGACGTCTCGGTGGAATCCATGCTGGAGACCGACCCCGAATACCTGGTCGTCTCCATGATGTACCTGCCGTCCCCCGGCGCGGAGATAATCTCCGGGCTGGAGAACGACACCGTCTGGTCCGAGCTGAGCGCCGTCCAGAACAAGCGCGTGTACATTCTCACCGGGCAGTGCGACAACGTGTTCAGCCGCCCCGGCCCCCGAATGGTGGACGCCGTGGAGCTGCTGGCCCAGATACTGCACCCCGACGTGTTCAACGTCAGCCTGCCGCACGTGATCTCCGACGACTATGTCGACTGGGTCTCGTCCGGCGAGACCGCGGAGGCCGAGGCGGCTCCCGCGGCGGCCGCGCCGATGGCGGCGATGGTGCAGGCCCGGATCGAATGAGCAGGTCCTCCTTACCCGTGGCGCGGGGAGCAAATATAATAGCTGGCCTGCGTTACGGGAAACAACTTGATTCCGGAGGGTGCTCAGCGCCGGTGCCGGAAGAACGAGGGTGATGCGAGATGGAATCGACCAAGGCAGGCAGGGCGAAGATCAAGTTAGCCCTGATTCTCGGTCTGGGGTCGCTGAGCATCGTCCTTCTTTTCATCCTCTCGCTGACCACCGGGGTCATGGACATCTCTTTCCAGGAGGCCATGTCCGGTCTTTGGAACCTCATCCAGCACGGCGGGCAGCACGAGAACACCAAGGAACTGGTGCTCTGGCAGCTCCGCATCCCCCGGGCCCTGGGCGTGGTGGCCGTCGGCGTCGGGCTCTCCGTGGCCGGTGCGGTCATGCAGGCGCTCATTCGAAATCCCCTAGTTGATCCTTACATCACGGGGGTCTCCTCCGGTGCGGCGCTGGGGGTGACCACCGCGGTGCTGGCAGGAGTGACCATCGCCGGGCTCGGGCTGTACCTCACCCCCATCATAGCGTTCGTGGGAGCGGTGATGGCCTTCCTTTTCACCATGCTCCTGGCCGAGGCCGCCGGAGGCCGGTCCATCAGCTAGGTGCTGGGCGGTGTCATCGTGGGAATAGCCCTCCAGTCCGGCACCACCATCCTGATGTACTTCAACGCCGACCGGCTGCACAGCGTGCTCTACTGGCTGTTCGGCTCCTTCTCCACGTTGAACTGGCAATCGACATGGATCATCGTCCTCTGCGTTTCCGTACTGTCCTTCATCATGCTCCTCTACGCCAAGGAGCTCAACGTGATCCTCCTGGGGGACGAGCAGGCCCAGCAGCTGGGGATGAACGTCAAGCGCTTCAAGACCGGAATGTTCGTGCTGGTGTCCGCCCTGGCGGCCGTCTGCGTGGCGTTCACCGGGATCATCGGTTTCGTCGGCCTTATCGTGCCTCACCTGGTGAGGATGCTGATAGGCGGCGACCACCGGCTGCTTCTGCCGGCCTCCATGGTGGTCGGGGCAAACATTCTATTGGTTGCCGACATTGTATGTAAGACGTTGGTGGCCCCCTCGGAGCTGCCTATAGGCGCCATAATATCGATCATCGGCGCACCGTTCTTCGGGTACCTGATGATCAGGATGGGCAAGGAATATGTCATGTGACGACGAGCTGACGGTGAAGGTCGACAACATCTCCTTCAGCTACGGCGCCAAGAAGAGCCTCTGCGCCAAGACGCTGAAGGGAATAACCATCGACGCCAAGAAGGGGCAGCTCATCGGGATAATGGGGCCGAACGGCTGCGGAAAAACGACCTTCATGCGCTGCATCAACAAGGTGCTGAAGCCGCAGGAGGGGGCGATCTACATAGACGGCAAGGACCTGGACCGCCTCAAGATGATGGAGGTGGCCAAGATCTGCGCCAACATCCCGGCGGACGTGCCGGACGATTTCCATCTCTCCGTGGAGGAGTTCGTGGCCTTGGGGCGTTACCCGTTCGTCACCGGCATCTGGTGGGAGGGGGAGAAGGACGAGCGGCTGGTCCGCGAGGCCATGAAAGCTTATCACGTAACTCACCTCAAGGACAGGAAGCTGGCCGAGCTGAGCAGCGGGGAGAAGGCGCGGGTGCTGCTGGCCAAGGGCGCCGTGCAGCAGCCCAAGATCCTCTTGGCCGATGAGCCGAGCGCGCATCTGGACCTCAAGTTCAAGCTGCAGGTCATGCAGGCCCTGAAGGACCTCTCCCGGCAGGGCGTGACGGTCATAACCGCCTCGCACGACATCAACCTGATCGCCAAGTACGCCGATCTGGTCATCGTGATAAGCGACGGCGGGATAGTCAGCTACGGACCTCCGGCGGAGGTCATCAACGAGGAGATCATCCGCGCCGTTTACGGCGTGGAGGCCACGGTCATCCGGGATAACGGCGAACTGTACGTGATCCCGCTGAGGCCGGCGTACCCGGAGAAGGGCGACGATGAAGATACAAGACCTCGTGAAAAGGGAATTGTTGCCGATTAAGCGGCCGGTGCACGGAGGCCAGGGCTGGAAGCTCCCGGGGGTGGAGGACTTCAGCCACAACCTCAACCCGTACGGGCCCCCAGCGGAGCTGCCGCGGCTGGTGGCGGAGGCGTCCGAGCACCTCGGTCATTATCCGGACGACACCGCGGCGGAGTTCCGGGAGGCGGTGGCCAAGCTGCACAACGTGTGGCCGGAGAACGTCATCGCCGGGGCCGGCTCGGCCGAGCTCATCCGCTTGTTCCCAGAGGTCTTCCTTTCCCGCAAGGCCCGGGTGATAATCCCCAGGCCGACGTTCTCCGAGTACTCGCACGCCTGCCGCATGCAGGGCGCCAACATACTGGACGTGCCGCTGATCGAGGGCGAAGGATTCCGCCTGGACATGAACGCCATTCGCGAGAAGCTGCCGTTGGCAAGGGCGCTGTACATCTGCAACCCGAACAACCCCACCGGCACGGTGGAGACCAAAAGGCGCATCATGGAGCTGGTGGACGAGTGCGAGGCGCTCGGCAAGCTGGTCTTCCTGGACGAGACGCTGCTGGAACTGGTGGACGAGCACGACAGCGTATCGTGCATGTCCGAGGTGCAGAGCCACGAGAACCTTTTCATCATCTCTTCCCTGACCAAATCCTTCGCCATCCCGGGCATGCGCGTCGGTTACGGCGTGGGCGGCGTGGAGATCGTGGACATGATGGAGCGCGCCCGCCTCTCCTG
>JAKPZB010000075.1 GCA_029560215.1 Methanobacteriota archaeon
AGACCACCCTGCCGATGGGCGTCAGCAGGAATCGGGGAGCAGGAACTCGTGGAGGCGCTCCTTGGCCTCCTCCCTCTTCCTCTGGTGTTCCTCGAGGAACTCGTTTATCCTCTTGGTCAGCAGCTGCTTGCACTCTCCGCACAGAATCTCCCCCTTGCGGCATCTTTCGGTCAGATCGTCCAAGGCCTTGTCGTCATTCTCGAAAAGGTAGTACTGGTACTTGAACACAGAGCAGACCTCGGGCCGGCCGCCCAGCTTGCGCTGCTCCTCCACCGACACCTGGCCCCCGGTGAAGGCGTTGCCGATCTTCTTCTTGACGTCCTTGGGCTTGTCGGTGGTGAATATGGTGGTCTGCGGCTGCGAGGAGGACATCTTGTCGCTTCCCGTCAGTCCGGGGAACATCTTGTTGTAGATGAGCGTCGGTTTGGGGTAGCCGAGCAAGGGCGCCACGTCCCGGGCGACGCGGAAATGGGCATCCTGGTCTATGCCACAGGGGATCAGGCAGGGCGTCTTCTTCCCGTACAGCGCGTCCTCTATGAAGCACGGCGCGGCCTGGATGCTGGTGTAGAATATCTGGCCGATGTTATGGCTGTTCTCGAAGCCGAACACCGCCTTGGCCGTGGAGAAGGTGACCCGTTTGGCCACCTTTAGCGCCAGGGGATAGAGCAGCTTGATGTCCTTGGTGTCCAGGATCACCTTGGTGTTCTCCGGTTCGAACCCCAGGGCGATGAAGTCCAGGACGTTCTCGTATGCCGCCATCTTCGTATCCTCCAGGCTGAGGTTCTCGTTGAAGAGGTACTTCTCATCGTCGGTGAGCTGGAAGTACATGTTGACCTTGAACAGGTCCTGCAGGTAGCGGTTGAACATCCAGGGCATCAGGTGCCCGAGATGGGTTCCCCCGGACGGTCCCCGTCCCGTGTATAGGAAGAACCGGTTGCCCTTGTCGTACTGGTCCAGGAGCCAGTCGAAGTCCCTATGGGAGTATACCACGCCTCGGCGGAGCATCGGATGCAGTTCGCCGTAACCGGCCAGGCGGTCGATCAGCTCCTGGTCCATCTTCTTGGTCCCGAAGCGGGTTATGAGCTGATCGTAATCGATCTCCCCGGTTACCTCCCAGGGGGTGACCTTGAAGTCATCGTTCATCTTTTCCAGAGGTCGGGAACGGCTTACTGGTTCAAAAGGGTTATTGAGCCTTCTCCCCCGAGGTCCGGGCCAGCTCCCTGGCCCGGTTCAGGAATCTGGCCAGGTTCTTGGTGCCGCAGGGGCGGTTCACGTGGCGGAGGCCAAGCTCCTCGGCGAACTTGCGGCTCAGGTCCTCGTAATGCTCGGCGTCCCCGACCTCCGTGTCCACGTAGACGCAGAGCTCATAGTTCTCGAAGAGCATGTCCAGGAAGTACTTCGGTTCATAGCCCTGGTCCACCAACACGTCGAGGTGCAGCTCCTTCACCGCCCCATCTATGCCGCGCAAGGCCCAGCCGGGGGTATTGAACCAGGTCCCACCGCACAGGCTCTTCTGCCGGGCGTACTCGACCGGGCCGAGTATGGCAGCGATGCAATCATCGCCCTCCAGCATCACCGTGGGCACCTTGAGGTGATTGGTTATTCCGGAAAGGGATTGGCAGATGGCGTACCCCAGGAACACCGCGTCCACTTGGCCCTCCAGGGCGTTGACCTTATCCTGCACCGTGGCCTTCAGCCTATCCGCGTCGATGTGCAGGGCGAACTCCAGGTAGTCCTTGTGCACCACGTCGTCCCAGCCTTCGGTTAGCTTCTCCAGCTCCGGCTTCAAGATCTCGCAGGCGATTATGGCCAGCCGTCCTCTGCCGTTCTCCATGCCCGATCAGCTCCTCCTGGGCAGATCAAAAAGCCGCCTAAGGTATTCCAGGACCGTGTCCCAGTCCTTGCAGTCGATGATCGATTCCCCCACGGGGTTCTCGTCGTCCAGGGTCCACATGTGCTCCGGAGCCGGTGAATCATAATAGATGAGCATCATGCGGTAGCCCCCCTTGTTCCTAACATCGTTCTTGGGACTAGAGACCACCGAAGCCCCGTAATCGTTGGGGAACCGGTAGATGTTGTGAAAGCGGTCGCCCTCCATGCACCCGCAGGGGCAGTTCGCGTTCAGGTCAATGACGTACTCGTCGAACTCCAATTCGCACCCCGTTCCCTATTTATTTCTTTCTTCCATGGCCGAAGGACCCCCGCGCGCATGGAAGCGTTGCTCTACGAACGCGAATCTCAGTGATATTTCTTACTGTGGGTACCGAAGCGTTTAATATCCCCATAAAGTAGTAATGATTACTATTATGAATTCATACCCCACCCGCTGGACAAGGCAGATGAAGGTCGTCCTGGACATCGTCTACGACGGCATTTCCCCCATATCAGCGGACCAGGTGTACGAACTGGCCCGGAGACAGCTGCCCCGGATCAGTCTGGGCACGGTATACCGGAACCTGAATCGCTTGGTGGCGGCCGGGCTGATATCCGAATCGAAGGCGGGGGCGATCCAATGCTTCTTCCCCCATCCGTACTCGAACACCCATCTGGAATGCCGATTGTGCGGGCGTCTTTACAGCGTGCCATTCGATCTGTCATTGCACCAGGTGGCCAAGGAGACCGGTCTCTCCCTTGACGGCTATGAGCTGCGTTTGAAGGGCGTGTGCAAGGAGTGTGCCACCCGATGCACGTGATGGAAGGTTTCCTGCCCTGGGAATGGGCGTTGTTCTGGACATTGGCCGCGGCCCCGTTCGTGGCCTATGGCTTCCTGATCATACGACGTATCCTGCGAGAGGACCCCAATCAACGGACCATGCTCGCCCTGTCCGGGGCGTTCATCTTCGTCATGTCCTCGTTCAAGCTGCCCTCGGTTACTGGATCGTCGTCGCATCCCACGGGCACCGGCTTCTCCACCATGTTCTTCGGAGTGGGCGTCACCTCGGTGATGTCGCTCATCGTACTCATATTCCAGGCCCTGCTGCTGGCGCACGGGGGCTTCACCACCATGGGGGCCAACGTGTTCTCCATGGGGGTGGCCGGGCCGTTCGTCGCCTACCTCGCTTTCAAGACCATGACCAAGGCCGGAGTTCGCACGCCCATCAAAGTATTCATCACCGTGTTCCTGGCGGGGATGGTGACCTACATCACCACCGCCGTGCAGCTGGCTTTGGCGTACGGTCCTTTCGCCGATTCGCTCCTGAGCTTCCTGGCGGTGTTCGCGGTCACCCAGATACCCCTGGGCATCGTGGAGGGCATACTGTTCACCATCTTCGTTGACTACCTGGAGAGGGCCAGGCCGGACCTCACCGAGAAGGCGTTCCCCCGGAGGGTGAAGGATGAGGCGTAGCCACTACTATGCCCTGGGACTGTTGGCGGTAGCGGTCATTCTCGTCTCAGCGATATTGCTCAATCCCAATTCCGATTTCACCGGCAGCGACGACGGCGGAGGCGAGGTCATTGGCGAGGTCGAACCGGAGTACCAGCCCTGGTTCCAGAACGTCTGGGAACCGTCCGGCGAGCTGCAGACGCTGTTCTTCACCCTGCAGGCGGCCATCGGCGCCCTGATCATCGGATACTTCCTGGGCTCCAACAAGGTCCAGAAGGAAAGGAGGGAGGGCTGAGATGTTCGAGGTGGACGAGCTGGCCTACCGTTCAGCGGCCCTGCGGTGGTCCCCGGCCGGCAAGTTCCTGTTCGCCCTGTCGCTACTGGTGGCCTCATTGATGGCCACCACTCTCCTGGTCCCGCTGGTGGTTCTGATCATCGGCGTCGCCCTTCTGGGCTATTCGGTCCGATTCCGCTTCCCCAAGGTCATCGGGCTGCTGGTCCTGGAAGGGGTGGGAATAATCATCCTGGGCGGACTGGTCATAGCCATAGTCACTCCGGGAGAGGCCGTGTGGTCCTTGGACCTGGGATTGTTTAAACTTATATTCTCCGACACCGGGCTGGCCACCGCCTCCCTGGTGACGCTGCGGGCGCTCGCCGGTATCGGCATCATGCTCTTCTTCGCCACTTCCACTCCGATCCCGCACTTCGCGGACATGCTGGTTCGGCTAAAGGTGCCCAAGGAGTTCGCCGAGATGATGGTGATGGTATACCGCTACTCCTTCATGCTCCTGGACGAGGCGGGAAGGATGCACCTGGCCGCCCAATGCCGCCTGGGCTTCCGGGGGCGCATGAACACCATGCGCACCTACGCCAAGATGATGGTGGGCATGTTCATCCGCTCCATGGAGACCGCGGAGAGGTCCAACGTCGGCATGCAGTGCCGCAACTATCAGAGCGGGGTGGCCATGCTTCGGCAGCCCAAAGGCATCACCTACGCCTGGGCCGGGCTGTCAGTGCTCAGCTTCCTTTTGCTATACCAATTGAACGAACTCTGCGTGAGCTCGGGCATACTCCTGGGGTGAGAAGACGAGGACGCTACTGGAATGCAAGGACCTCTGCTACGATTACCCTGGCCGGGGTGCCGCGCTCAGGGACGTCAGCCTGGAGATCACCGAGGGAAGGAAGACGGCCATCCTGGGCCCCAACGGCGCTGGAAAGTCCACCCTATTCCTGCATTTCAACGGTGTCCTTCGACCCAAGAGCGGGCAGGTGCTCTTCGAGGGCCAGCCGCTGGTGTATCGGAACAAGGAGCTCAGCCATCTCCGCAAGGAGGTGGCGGTCATCCTGCAGAACCCGGACGACCAGATCTTCTCGGCGACCGTGGAGGAGGACGTGGCCTTCGGGCCGCTAAACCTTGGGCTGCCCAAGGAGGAGGTGGAAGCCCGGGTGGACGAGGCCCTGGCGCTGGTGGACATGAGCAACATGCGGGAGAGGCCTTCGCAGCAGCTCTCCTTCGGTCAGCGCAAGCGATTGGCCATAGCCGGTGCCCTGGCCATGCGGCCCAAGGTCCTGGTCATGGACGAGCCGACGGCGGGACTGGACCCGCACATGGTCCAGGAGGTGCTGGAGCTGACCGAGGAACTGCACATGAAGGGCATCACCCTGGTCATGTCCACCCACGAGATGGAGGTGGCGTATTCCTGGGCGGACGATTTCAAGGTGGTCCACCAGGGCCGCCTGATATTCTCCGGGCCGGCGGAGGAGCTTTTCGCCAATCGAACGCTGTTGGAGCTCCTGGGCTTCCAGGCCCCCCCGGTCTACCGAATGAACGAGGAGATGCACCGCTCCGCCCTGGTGGACCTCTATCCCATACCCAGGGACATGGCCGAGCTGAGGTTGAAGTTCTGCCGCATGAACCGGCGGCCGATCGGAGGGCTGCGCATTCGGAAAGTGGACAAGGACAACGTCCCCTCCATCCTGGAGGTGCACGGACTGCTATCGCAGGGCAAGGCGGTCGGATACTACGGTTCGCAGGCCAAGCACCTGCTGGCCATGACGCTTCCGACCGACGTCCGCCTTCCTGGACTGACCGGATGTTTGGACAAGATGATAGACGGTCGGGAGGCCGTGCTCTACACCGAGCCGAGGCTGATTCCCGCCATCATGGGCCATATAAATAATTTGGCACATAGGTATGCCACATCCATCAAGGTGATGGATGAATGATCCGGAACCGCCCGAAATGACCATGGCGCGATGGACGGTTAACGATTGCCTTATAAAGGCTGGATGGATTAAAAGTTCTACCGTTCAGATGAAAGAGGGATAAGAAGATGGACCTGGGATTGGGAATCGACACCGGAGGCACGTACACCGACACCGCTTTGGTGGACCTTTCGAACGGAAAGGTCCTGGCCAAGGCCAAGGCCCTGACCACCAGGAACGACCTGAGCATAGGCATAGCCGAATCCATACGGAACATGGGCGAGGTGCCCCTCAAGGACATCCGGTTGGTTTCGTTGTCTTCCACTCTTGCCACCAATTCCGTGGTCGAGGGCAAGGGCTGCCGGGTCGCTCTCATAATCGCCGGCGAGGAGTACAAGGAGAGCGTGCCTGTAGAGCATGTCGTTCAAATCCAGGGGGGTCATACCATCCGCGGTGCTCCCAACTGCCCGGTGGACCTGGAGGCGGCCAAGGTCTTCATTTCCGGCATCGCCGACCAGGTGGACGCCATCGCCGTCTCCACCTTCTTCAGCGTACGCAACCCGGAGCACGAGAACGCCCTGAAGGAGATGATCACCAGCAACTGGGACCTGCCGGTGGTCTGCGGGCACGAGCTCTCCACGCAGCTCGGCTTTTACGAGCGTACGCTCACCGCCGTCCTCAACGCCAAGCTCATACCCATCATGGCCGAGCTCATCCAATCGGTCCGGAAGGTGCTCACCGATTTCCAGATAGCCGCCCCGCTGATGATCGTCAAGGGCGACGGTTCGCTCATGGGCGAAAAGCTGGCCAAGGAACGGCCGGTGGAGACCATCCTCTCCGGGCCAGCGGCCAGCCTCATCGGCGCCCGAAACCTCACCGGGGAGGACGAGGCGGTGGTGGTGGACGTGGGCGGCACGACCACCGACATCGGGATATTGAGGGCTGGAATGCCGAGGCTGGACCCCGAAGGGGCCATAATCGGAGGCTGGCGAACCAGGGTGCGGGCGGCCGACATCTCCACTTCCGGCATCGGCGGCGACAGCCGGGTGGTCGTTGTCAACGGACAGATCGTCCTTGGGACGCTGAGGGTAATGCCGTTGTGCATAGCCTCCTCCAAGTACCCCCGGCTGTTGGAGCACCTGAACAAGGTGAGGAATGTCAAGCTCACCCCGCAGGCCACCCATATCGCCCTGGAGAACGTGATCCAGGCGGACGAGTTCTTCATCTTCTCCCGCATGGCCAAGGGCTATGAGCTATCGGACAACGAGAAGGCGCTCATAGAGCTCATCATGACGGAGCCCAGGACGCTTCATGAGGTGTCCGAGGTCACTGGCATCCATCCGTACAGCTACAACGTGCGCAAGCTGGAGGAGCTGGGGATCATAACCAGGATCGGTTTCACGCCCACCGACGCGCTTCACGCTTCCGGGGAATACGTGGAGTATGATGCTGAGGCCTCCATCATCGCCGCGGAGTATCGGGCGAACCTGTGCGGGATGAGGCCCGAAGAGTTCTGTGCCTCGGTCAAGGAGGCGGCCATCCAGAAGATCACCAGGGAGATCATCTACCGGCTGATCTATGAGGACTGCGGAAAGATGTCCCATTGCGACGTGTGCACGGAGTTCATCCAAAAGTTCATCACACAGCGGTCTGGGATCGACTTCTCCGCCGACCTCCGCTTGCACAAGAAGATCATCGGAATCGGCGCGCCCATCGCCGCATACTTGCCGTCGGTCGCTAAGCGGCTCAACACCGAGCTGCTGATACCGATGAACTCGGACGTCGGCAACGCCGTGGGGGCCATCACCGGCAGCATCATGGAATCGGTGGAGGTGCTGATCAAGCCAAAGCCAGGGCTAGGGGTCATGGAGGACCCGCCCTGCACCATGCACTCCATAGATGAGATGAGGGAGTTCGAGACCATCACCGAGGCGGTCAGATACGCCAAGTCCTGGGGAGAGTCCAGGGTGCGGCGGAACGCCGTTCTGGCCGGGGCCGAGAGCATAGAGGTGGTGGTGAACACCGAACGGGTCATGGGACAGATGGGCAAATCCTGGGGCGAAGGGCTTCTGCTGGAAGTTCACGTCAAGGTCACTGCGGTCGGCAAGCCGAAGATGGTCTTCGAGGAGGAGAGGGAGACCGATGAGTTCGATTGATGTGGCCATATGCAGCGGGTTCAGCCCGGGGGCCAGAGTGCTTAGGGCGGCCGTTCGTGAGCTGACCGAGGAGGAAGATATCAGAGTAGTCACCATCGCCCCGGCCTTGGCCGAGCTGCCCAAGGCCATGGACGAGATGCGTTCCCTTAAAGAACGCAAGGTCATCGTGGTGGACGGCTGCGAGGGAGGCTGCGGGCTGCAGGTCCTCAACCGCTACGAGGTCATGCCCACCTCGGTGGTCATGATCAAGAAGCACTTTAACGTGACCCGGAAAGGGATAGACGAGGCGAAGGAGCAGATACGCAAGGCCATCCAAGAGGTGAAGGGATGAGGAAAGGTGTGGTGGTCTGCGGGGCCAACGGGGAACGCGGAATGATCCTGGAAAGGGTGACCGAGGCCTTCTCCAAGGACAACATGTCCAAGGTCATCCAGTTCTCGGTGTGCACTGTCGGCCTAAGTCCAATAATGCTGGAGATGGGCGGTGTGGACATGGGTTCCATCGTCACCGTCAACGGCTGCCGGAACAAATGCTGCGACCGGATCATGGAGAAGAACGGATTGAAGATAGCGACGTCGGTGGTCATGGACGATCATATAGAGAGGAAGATGGGACCATGCGAGTTCACCTCGAAGTTCCATTTCCCGGAGCCGACCGAGGAAGAGGTCAAGGCCATGGTCAGAGCCATGGAGCAGGCCATCAGCTGATCAGCGGCTCTTCTTCCAGCCCTGCTGGGCGTAGTAGTCCTTCACCACGCTCGTGACGTGATCGGATATCTGACGTTCCCGCATATCACCGTGGATGTGGGGAGCCTCCTTGAAATAGAACTCGTAGTCGCATTTGGCGCAGCGGACCTTGGGACAGGAGTTCATGACCTCCGGGCAGCCGCGGCAGGCGAAAGTCCTCGCGTAGGTTATGGAGAACACGAAGCCGCAGTTGGGGCAGGTGAACTTGCGCAAGGAGTCCACGGTGTCCCTGGAGAGGCCATGCGCCCTCATCGCTTGGTAATAGGTGTCCATCCCATCACCCGTGATGCGCGGCGGACTTCTCCACCTCGAAGAAGTCCTTGATGATCTCATACCTGACATGGTTCTTCTTGGCCACGGTCTCCAGGGATTCCATGGTCTGCTCCCGGACCTCGGGGTCCCAGAGCCCGTGGACTATGACGTGCACGATGACCTCCGCCCTCTCGATGGTCTTGACGTTCAGTTGCTTGGTTATGTTGACCTTCATGTTCTGATGGACCAGCGAGAATCCGACCGTCGAACCGCCCTCCACCATCATGAACGCCTTCACGTGGCCGACCAGGTCCGCGCCGTGATGCAGGCAGGCGTCGGTGGCCTCGATGAGCAGCTCCTCGACGAACGACACGGCCTTTTCAGATGACGTGCCCTTGCCGAACTCCACCTTCATGTGCAGGGAGAACTTCCCCAGCTCGTCCACCGCCCGGTGCATCTCCAGATGCAGATCGTCATCCTCGTCCAGTTCCGTCATCAGGCCTTCCCCCCGTACTCCCTCTTCAGCATTTCCTTCTCGTAGGTCTCGTCATAACGGGGGGACGTCCTCTTCTCAATGAGGTCGGCGACCTCCCTGACCCCCTGGTTGTTGCGCCCGGAGCCGAACATGATCTCCGCGTTGGGGTTGATGGACTTGGAGAACTTGACCGACATATCTATCTTCTCCTGGGTGGCGCTGTCCACCTTGTTGATGAAGACCACGTCCGCCTCCCTGATCTGCGTCTCCACCAGGCGGCGCACCGAGGTGATGAGCTCATCAATGCGGAGCGCGTCGACCAGAGTGACCACCGGGGCGTGCACGATCATCTCGCCCTCCATCTCCTCCTCGGAGTACTCAGCGGCGCGCTTCAGACCCCATGGAATGGCTACTCCGGACGGCTCCACGATTATCAGGTCCGGTTTGAACGTCTTCTGCAGAACGGCAATGGTGTTGGCGAAGTTGCCGGCGATCTGGCAGCAGATGCAGCCTCCGGAGATCTCCTTGGCCTTGAGGCCGTACATCTCCACGATTCTGACGTCGACGTTGATCTCCCCCACGTCGTTGACGATGATAGCGATCTTGTGTCCGCGGTCCACCAGGACCTTGACCAGCTCGATAAGGAATGTGGTCTTCCCGCTCCCCAGGAAACCTGCCACCTGCGCGATCTTAACCATGGGTTCACCAGTGTCCTCTGGAATCGGGTTCGTAGTATGAATATGTTGGCAGAACGATATGGCTAAGGAGGTTCCAGAACGCAAGGGAAGAACGAAAAAACAGGGCAGGTCACGATTGACCAGGGTCACCGGTTGAACACAATTCCGTCGATCAGCCGCTTGCTGCTCAGGACCTCCCCGCACCTCAGGCAGAGATATTCCCTCCGCGTGATCTCCGCGGTGGTCTTCTCCTTCAGAATATTATCATAGAATAGGAGGTTGACCGGCCTTTGCTTCAGCTCGTCTTCTTCCCCCTCCCATCCGCATTTGTAGCAGCTCGCCATATCGTTCCGCTTTACTATGACGCCATGGTGATTATACATTTCTCATGAAGGTTGAATGGTTCAAGGAGAAAAAGAAAAGGAAAAGAAAAGGGTTTGAAGGTCGTTGCCTAGCACTTGACCTGGCCGTACTGCTTGACGGTGTCCACGCACTCCTTGATGTTCTCAAGGCGGGTGGTGACCGCAGGCGGTACCTCGCACCCGGAGGCGATGCAGTACCTGGAGTGCAGGCCACGAGCGCACAGGGCGGTCTTGACCTCCTGGCAGAGGTTCATGGTGGTCTTCTGCATCTTCTCCTGGCTCCAGCGCACGAAGCCCTGGGGTCGATCTGTCCGCCGATCAGGCAGTTGTCCGCGTATCCCTTCTCGATGGTCTCCTTCGGGGAGGGCGAGCCGGGTATCAGCGGGTAGTAGGCCATGGAATAGATGGCCGGCTTGAAGGCCTTTATCTGGGTGTCCAGGTGAGGCAGGTCTGCGCAGTTGTGTATGCACATGGCCATTCCTTCCTTGCCAGTCAGCTCGTTCAGGCCCCTCGCGTATTGGCCCTCGAACTCCTCATACTCGGCGTCGCCGAGGCAGGAGTAGGATCCCCACAGATAGTCCCATACCAGACCGGCCGGCTTCTTAGCACCCATGGCCTTCACCATGTCTCCATTGTACTCGGTGATGGTCTTGAGGGCCTTGTGCACCGCGCTCCGGTTGTTGTACATATCCATGAAGACCTTCTCCGCGCTGGCCGCCTGGGTCAGGCTGAGTAACGGTCCCTCCAGGAACGCAGCGGTGATGAGCTGGCTTCCCAGGGCCTGTACGAACAGTCCCGTTCCCTCAACGAGAACGTGGCTCCTTCCCTTCTTCACATCCGGGACGGTCAGCTTCTCGTAGTCCTCGACCGTCTTCAAGGCCGGGTCGGTGACGAACGGAGTGTTCTGGTCGTCCATGCGCACCACCGATCCCATGTCGCCGGCCGCCACGGACAGGTCCATCAGGCCGATCGCGAAGTCGAAGTCGAAGCGCTTCTGCCCCTCGATGAATGCGGAAGCGAACTTCTTGGGGTCCGATACCCAGTCGCGGTAGGTCATCTTCCCATCGCCCACCACCCTGCGGCAGACGCCCATGGCCAGCGGATAGGCGGTCAACCTGTCCACAGGCTTATCCCCGAGGGCCGCCACGGCCCTCTCGATGTGGTTCATCGTGTCAGCCATTTACAATGCCCCCTTTACCTTCTTCACCGCCTCTTGAGCGTTGATGGCGTGCCAGTCGGCACCGATATCGTCGGCGAAGGGCTGGGAGGTCGGAGCGCCGCCGATGATGATCTTGACCTTCATGCGGTCGCCGCTCTCGATAAGCCCGTCCACCACGGCCTTCATGCCATCCATGGTCGGCGTCATCAAGGTGCTCATAGCGATCAGACCTGCCTTTTGGCTCTTGACCGAGTTGACGAAGGTCTCCGTGGGAACATCCTTGCCTAGGTCGTGCATGTCCAGACCGGAGGCGGTAAACATCGTCTTGACGATGTTCTTGCCGATGTCGTGAACATCCCCCTCCACCACCCCAATGACACCGACCACTTTCTTGTCAGCCTCCGCCTTGGGTATGTGCGGCAGAAGAACGTCCAGTCCTCCGTACATGGCGTTCGCGGCCAATAGGACCTGGGGCAGGAAGTACTCGTGCTTGGCGTACTTGTCTCCCACGATGGTCATTCCCTTGACCAAGCCCTTGTCGATGGCATCCAGGGCCTTTACGCCCACTTCCAAAGACTCCTTGGCGAATTTTATCGAGTCAGCCTTGTTTCCGGTTATGACGGCCTTCTCCAAACCCGCCAAAATATCCTGTGCTTGCATTTTTTAACCACCTCTCCTCCAATACATACGAATTGGTGAAAGAATTAAACGAAGAAGGGGATTATAAACCATTGTTATGGATGGATTATCCATCCTGGCATTTTTCATAGTAAATCTACGTATCCAGCATTAACGGGGGTAGGCCCGGATGGATGGACTTTACAAAATCAAAGAGATACGTAACAATCATTAAATATGATGGAAGAAACGACCCTCGGACCCCGGGGGTAGGGTCATCTCCCGCAATACGTTTTCAAAGCCTCGATCCCACCGTCCAGCACGATGATGTTGTGGAAACCCATCTCATTAAGCTGATCGAAGGCCCTGATGCTCCGCCTGCCGGTCTTGCAGTATATGAGGAGGGGAGTATCGCGGTCCAGCCCGCCAAGGTCGTTCCTGATGGAATCGACCGGGACGTTCCTGGCTCCCTCGATCCTTTCTGCCCTGAACTCCTCGGGATTGCGGACGTCGATGAGCAAGCACTCCCCCTTCTCCACCCTCTCCAGCAATGAGATGAAGTTCTCCGGAGCAGCCTTGGTCGCCCCACCGCCCGTCCTGCCTTCCATGGACCCAAATCTAACCTGACAAGTAGATTAGCGTATCGTCCGGGCAACGATTATCTATTCCCGGCTGCGTATCTCGCCCGATATGAAGCTAAAGGAAGGGCTGGTCGAGGAGATCGCCTCCATCGTCGGCCGCGAGAACTGTTCCACCAGGGTCGCCGACCTCTACACCTACGGTTTCGATTCGTCCATCCATCATCACTCTCCGGATGTGGTGGTGCGTCCATCAAGCGCCGAGGAGGTGTCCCGATTGATGAAACTTGCCTCCCGGGAGGGCATCCCGGTGGTCCCCCGGGGCGGCGGTACCGGTCTGTGCGGGGCGGCGGTGCCCATCAAGGGCGGGATGGTCATGGACCTCACCCGCATGAACCGGATAAAGGAGATCAGGGTGAACGACCTCTATTGCGTGGCCGAGGCGGGCGTAGTCTACGACCGCCTGAACGAGGCGCTGTCGCCGAACAAGTTCTTCTTCCCTCCCACGCCGGGAAGCGGCGAGGCCTGCACCATCGGCGGGATGGTGGCGACTAACGCTTCAGGGATGAGGGCGGTCAAGTACGGGGCGACCCGGGACTATGTCCTCGGTCTGGAAGTGGTCCTGGCCGACGGATCGATCATCCACGTCGGCACCAACACCATCAAGAACTCCTCGGGCTACCAGCTGGAACGTTTGTTCGTGGGGAGCGAAGGAACCCTGGGCATAATAACCGAGGTCACCCTCAAGATCGCCCCCAAGCCCAAGAAATCGGCCATGGTGTTGGCGGCCTTCGACAGGCTGGAGGACGCCGGGAAATGTGTCTCCAACCTCATCTCCGTCCCCCTGATCCCCTCGGCCACCGAGCTGATGGACGACATCTGCATCCGGGCGGTGAACAAGGCAGTCCAGGCCGGCCTTCCCGATGTCCAGGCCATATGCATGATCGAGGTGGACGGGGAACCTGAGATTGTGGCCAAGGAGTTGAAGGTGGTGGAGAGCATCGCCCGCCAGAGCGGTGCCTCCAGTGTTCAGGTCTCCGACGACAGCAAGCAGATGGCCAAATGGACCAGCGCCCGCAAGTCGGTCATGTCGGCCCTCAGCCGTCTGGGCGATCAGCTGGTCTCCGTTTCTCTGGCCGACGACATGGCCGTGCCCATATCCAAGATCCCCGACGCCGTGGTGGCCTTCCACCGCATCGCCGAGGAGAACCAGGTGATCGTGGGAACCTACGGTCACGCGGCGGACGGGAACCTGCATACCAAGATGTTGCTGGACCCCTGTTCGGAGGATTCCTGGAGGCGCGGGGAAAGGGCGGTGGGCCAGATATTCGACGCCGTCATCTCCTTGGGCGGCACGGTCACCGGCGAGCACGGGGTCGGGATATCCAAGGCTCCCTACATGATGAAGGAGCGGCCGGACGCCTGGCGGACCATGATGGCCATCAAGAAGGCCTTGGACCCCCAGGACATACTGAATCCCGGCAAGCTCATGCAATGGGAGGGCGGGATAATCCGCGACCTGCGCTACCCGTGCCGGGACCTCAGATGAAGAAGCCCCAGCCCAGCAGCAGCATGGCCACGGCGACCGCCATGGATATGAACCAATAGCTGGGATTCCAGTTCCATACCTTTCTGCCGTCCAAGGGGCCCAGGGGGATCAGGTTGAACGCCGCCAGCATCAATGAAAGGCGACCGACCAGGTTGAAACCGACGCTCCATATCCCCGCGTCCGGGAAGATCAACCACAGGGCGATGAATATCGAGCCGAAGGCGATGTTGGTCACCGGCCCGGCCAGTGATATGATTCCGTTCTGCTTGCGGTTGATATGTCCGGATATGAACACCGCTCCGGGCGCGGCGAACAGGAATCCCAGGAAAGCGAATATCAGAGCCATGAACAGTCCCATGGGGTACATGCGGAACTCCGCCCAGGCGCCGTAGCGCTGGGCCACGAACTTGTGGGCCAGCTCATGCAGGAGGAAGCCGGTCACGGAGACGATGGCCGATACGCCCAGGGCGAACAGCCAGACCACAGCGGTGTAGCCGCCCAGGTCTCCCATGAACCCGCCCAGCAGGACGATGGTGAAGGCCGCGGTGAGCACGGTCACGCTGATAGCTATCTGGATGAGCTCCTGGCGACCGAAGTGTATGCGGCCGTAGTTCTGCGGGATCACCAGGTTCCCGTATTCGTCGTACATCTCGGACGCCCACTGTACCCTCTCGTTAATAAAAGTTGCCCGCCCACGCCGCAGGACAAGGTTGAAGTACGTCCGCGGTTGATAGCTTGCGGAAATGAGGCATTACCAGCACGGCAAGGTCATCTTCCGGTGGTGCGACACCTGCGGCACCCTGGTCTTGGGTGAGGTGTGCGGCATATGCGGCCGCCCCGGCAGAGAGTTCGAGGTATCCGCCCCCGGGGACATCCGCCCCTGCTTCGGGAAGGGCGTGGACACCGTCGCCGACCTTTTCCACAGGCACTTCGGGACCTCCGGGCTTCTCCGCACCAGGAACGTGTTCCTGAACAAGGTGGCCGGGGAGGACCGCACCGACGAGGTAATCCTGGACGGCAGGGTCATAGCGGTCATCCGCTTCGAGCTGGTGAAGGACGATTTCGCTTTGGAGCTGAGGGCGGAAGGGGCCGCGCTGCTAGCCAAGATGGCCCGCAAGGGCGTGATCAAGGCCAAGCGCCCCCCGGGTCACCTCAAGGGCAAGAAGCTGGACGGGACCGACGTTCTGGAGTTCTCTGGCGAGTTCAAGGCCGGCGACCCGGTGGTGGTGGTAATGGGCAACAACATCGCCGCTGGCGAAGCGCGGGTCGATTCGTCCCGGGTGAAGGACGAGGAGAAGGTCATCCACCTGCGCAGCGTGTGCAAGGCTGACGTCCCCTTCCCGCTGGTCTCGGCGGACTGGAACGATTTCGTCAAGGCCAACCGCAAGCACCTGGCGCAATTGGAGGCGAACGCCGTCAGCGACATCCGTTCCTTCGTCAACAACACCAAGCTGCCCATCACCTTATCCTTTTCAGGGGGCAAGGACTCCCTGGCCTGCTACGGGCTGGCCAAAAAGGCCCTGAAGAAGTTCGACCTGCTGTTCGTGGACACCGGCCTGGAGTTCCCGGAGACGGTCGATTACGTCCACGCGTTCGCCAAAAGCAAGGGGGAGCGGCTCAAGGTGGCCAAGGCCGGCAACGCCTTCTGGGACAACGTGGGCGCCTTCGGGCCGCCGGCCAAGGACTTCCGATGGTGCTGCAAGGTCTGCAAGCTCGGTCCGCTGACCGCCCTGATCGAGGAGAACTACCGCAACGGAACGGTCACCATCGAGGGCAACCGGGCGTTGGAGTCGTTCGCAAGATCTGACATCGGTTTCGTGGAGCGCAATCCCTTCGTGCCCAACCAGACCGTGCTGAACCCCATCCGTCATTGGATGGCCGTGGAGGTCTGGGGCTATATCTGGATGGAGGACCTGGAGTTCAACCCCCTTTACGAGAGGGACTTCGAGCGCATCGGATGCTACCTCTGCGCTTCCTGTCTGGGCAGCGAATGGAAGGCCACCGGGGAGATCCACCCGGACCTGCGCGCCAAATGGGAGGCCTCCCTGGGGGAATGGGGAAAGCAGGTGGGGGTCTCCCCGGAGTTCGTGCGTTACGGTTTCTGGCGCTGGAAATCGCTGCCTCCCAAGATGAGGGTGGTAGCCGAGGAACTGCAGATGAAGGTGCCGCAGATGAGGAGCGATAGCATGGAGCTTAGGATTTCCAAAGGGGCCAGTCCCTGCGTGGCCGGAGGATTCTCCATGGAGGGCGTGCTGACCGTGCCGAGGAAGAGGGAGTTCTCGCAGGTGGCGGAGGCCCTCAAGACCGTGGGCAAGGTCAAGTTCTCCCCGGAGTTCGAGGTGGTGATGGTGAAGACCAAGGACGGCACCCTGAAGATGTTCGGGGGCGGACACATCTCGGCGATCGCCCCGACCAAGGAAGGCGCCCAAGCCTTGTTCCGCGCCGGCGCCGAGGCGTTCCTGCGCGGGCAGCTGTGCACCAGCTGCCGCATCTGCGAGCGCAACTGCAAGTTCAACGCCATAACCGCCGACGGGCAGCTCAAGGTGGACGACCGCAGATGCCGCCAGTGCGGCAAATGCGCCGAGGCGTGCGTCGTGGCGCACTACTACGACAAACTGGTCAAGACCGGCGAAGGAAAACCGGCCTACGCAGGCGTTAAATAATCGAAGGGAAGTGGAGCGACCCGGACATGGATTGGACGATGATGTTGGCCGCGGCACTGGGCGTAGGTCCGGCCCTGGCCCTGATGTTCTGGACCCTCTGCGATTATACGTATCCCAAGGTGGAGAGGCCCTTCTTCAACGACCGCAAGCTTTTCCTGCTACTGGCCGCGGGTATGGTCATCGGCGTGGTGATCTACGTCCTGCAGTCCTACTTCAATCTCGGGTACATCCTGTTCGCCCTGCTGTTCGCGGTCTTCGAGGAGCTGATCAAGCTGGTCATCCTCAACATGCCGCGCTTCGCCCGAAAGCTGGACACCTCCTTCTACGGGCTATCGTTAGGACTGGGCATCGGCAGCACCATGGCCTTCGGGGCGGTGTTCTACACCCTCCAGCAGTCCGACGGTCTGAGCGCGCAGGGATGGCTGACCGTGTTGATCCTGGGTTTCCAGATGGTGCTCCTGCACGCCTCCGCCGGCGCCATGATCGGCACCGGCTCGGCCCGCGGAGAGATGTGGGGGTACTTCGCCCAGGCGGGGCTGCTCCACATCGGCTTCAACCTTCTCATAGCCATCCCGCTCAACTTCGACAATCTCTACCTGGCCTGGACAGGCGTGATATTGGCCACTCTGCTGGTGGTGTATTATTACGCGCAGGTGCACCGCCACCTTCTCCCGGCGGTGGTGAGGGACGCCCTGAAGGCGATGGAAAAGGCGAAAGGATGATTTAGCCAGAACTCCATTCGACGGTCGTGTCCGAACGCAGTCGAAAGGTCGGGAAGACATTAGTGGTGGTGGCCGTCATATTGGTGGTGGTCCTGCTGCTGTTACTGCCTCCCACCCAGGACCTTTTAAGGAGGTATCTGGTCGATCCCTTTTCCCCTCATTACCCGGAGGAGGTCCATATGAAGTTCGTTCGGACGCTGACCCTGGACGCCCACGGCAGGCAGGTGATCAGTTACACCGTCGATCTTCCCAAGCCGATGAACATCACGGATGATGGCACCTATCTCCAGAAGGTTGATCGGATTTCCGTTTCCCCGCCTTACGACGAGCTGTGGGACAACGGTACTTACGATACCATGGTCTGGGAGGGGGAGAACCTCTATGGTACGTTCACCTTGATCGTGACCATTGAAGTGACCCAGAACATCCGGGTCTGGGATTTTGACGAGAATTCCGTATTGGACAAGGACGAGGTTCCCCATTCCTACCAGGACAGCTACCTGGGCGACGAGTGGCAAATAATCGTCAACGATCCGGAGATCGAGGCGCTACGGGAGGAGATCGTAGGCGATGAGACCAACGTATACCTCATCGCCAGGGCGATCTACGACTGGATCGATGATAACGTAGATTATTACATCTGGGACAGCCCCGACGGTCCCCTCTCGTCATTGGAAACCCTCCATGAACTGAAAGGCGATTGCGACGACCAGTCCATACTGTTCTGCGCCCTGGCCCGTTCGGCCGGGATGCCCGCCTGGCTACAGCTCGGCGCCATGTACAGTCCCGACGCCGGCAATATGGGTGGGCACGCCTGGGTGCAGATGTTCATGCCCACGGAGGACGGCGGTTCTAATGTCACCATCGACATCGTGAACAACAAGTTCCTGGTCTGGATGCCTAACCTTTTCTGCGAGTACACCGACAATGGGGACGCCGACGATCTGTACAACGCCTATCACCATGTCAGATATTCCATTCCCGACAGCACTCCCTCGAACCTGAGACCCGATTACTCCGACTCGTGGGTAGTTTTCAACTACGAGGAGAGCGAGGAGACGGTCACCCTGGAATTGGTGATGACCAGGGAAGAGTTCTAGGTCGTCCGATAACGCCCGGGAACGCATTCATAGACGGAACCGGAGGCGATCAATCGCGATAAGGCATCCTCCGCGTCCAGCCGGCCATCTAAAGCCTTCTCCAGGTCGGCCAGGTCGAACTCCCCAAGTTCCTTGACCAGGGCTTCCAGGGAGGAAGATTTGAATCCCGGGGTCCTTGGTTCAACGGTCATCTTTCCCTTGAATCCCCGGAGCTCCCGACCCTTGGTGTTCAGTTCGGCCACGGCTTGAGCGGTGAGCGAAGCAGAATTAGAAGTGAAACGGGTTTTCATTCGGCGGGTCTGCACCGTCCGGCCGCAGTGTGGGCAGGTGGAGGAGCGATGCTCCAAGTCCACCGCGAAGCCCTTCCGGCAGCGGGGGCAGACCACGGCTCCGAACATCAGTATTCGACGAAGACCAGGGCGCCCAGGCAGGTGCCGTAGTTGTCCATGGGGATGGACAACTCCTCGATGGCGTAGTTGATGCGGCAGAGCTTGATGCCGCGCAGGGCGGACATCTCGTTCATCTTCCACTCCAGGACTTCCTTCAAGGCCTTCTTGGTCCCGTGCATGTGGCCCTCGGCCACATAGCCGCCCTTTCCGTCCTTGCGCTGAGCATAAGCGATCCCGGCGGAGATCATCTCGCCCTCGCCGCCCCTCATCTGGGCCAGGACGCAGTGGGTGATGGCGCCCATGGGCAGCTCCCGGACCGGCACCTTCTTGGCGCCAATGGGAAGCACTGAGGATACGGACACCAGGTTCTGCTCGCCGATGTGCGCTTTCATTAGCGCCTCATCGAAGGCGTTGAGGTCGGAGACCTTGCTCACGGCCGATCCCTGGGTGACGAAGAACTTCTTCGGGACAAGATTCATAATTTCGAAGTAAAACAGATTGTCGATTTAAGGTTTACCTTCAATCGATTTCCAATACCCGCAGTTCGCGCTCCAGCATCTTGACGTCCTGAGGGTTCAAAGCCTCTGGTACCACCGGGATGATGAGCATGGAGCCGGTCATGGACACGTTGTCGTTGAGCAACTGCAACAGCTTGAGCACCTTCAGGAAGTTGTTCTGGCTGATAAGGTACTCCAATCCGGAGAGGAGCACCACCGCCCGGCTGTTAGCCTCAAAGAAGTTCTTGATCTCGCTGTAGATCATGGGGATGTCCGTCGGTTCCCGGGCGTAGCGCTTCCCACGCTCGTAGGAGAGCCAGAGCAAAGCCCCCTCGCCTATGCCATACATCTTCTGGACCTTCTCCGGATATTCTCGGGCCAGCACCATCCCGGTGCAGCCCTCGGCCACCTGGTCCCGATACATCTGGTAGGCGGCGTCCAAGGATGAGGACTCCACCAAATAGGACGTCCCCGGCTCCAGCAGGTACTTGCGGCCGGTCTCCACCACGATGGGCGCCTCGCCTTTCTCGGCCGGATAGGTGGTTGATGGCGTAAGAACATGGACGCACTTGGCGGCGCCGTCGGAGATGCACGAGGCCTCGTAAGCGTCGTACCGATGGCGCATGAGCGATGATATTATTCCGGCGATGTAGCCGCGGGTGAAGTCGCAATGGTCCCCGTTCTCGGCTTCCACCGACTCTTTGAAGGTGATCACTATCTCCGTCTCATTGATCATCTCGATGTTCATGCGGGAGAGGCCGGTCTCCGACCAGACCTGCTCGATGATGGCCTTCGCTTCCTGAATGTCCGCGCACTCCAGTCCCAGGGTCCTGACCAATCCCACCCCAGCCCGGAATCCGTAACGCTCCATGGTCCGGCCGGCGTCGTTCCCGTTCAGCAGCTGCAGTTCCTCCCGCAGGTCCTTGAGGGCTGAACCGGGCATGACGAAGAATGGCCGCATGTCCTTTCCCACTTCAACCCTCCATCAGCTTCTCGCTCAAGGCCTGGAACGCCTCAGAAACGTTCTGCCCCGTCTTAGCGCTGGTCAGCATGGCCGGATAACCCAGCGCGTCAGCGAAGGCCTGGAGGTCCAAGGGGTCGATCTTCATCTCCAGATCGCTCTTGTTCCCCAGGATTATGATGGGCACCTTCCCTCGCACCTTTAGCAGGTCGGCCTCCCATTGCCTTAGATGGTCCAGCGTCTCCGGCCGGGTCATATCGCAGACCAGCAGGGCGCCGTTGGCGCCCTCAAAGAACGAGGATGCCACAGATGAATCATGAGACTTCTGGCCCAGAACGTCCCAGATCATGATCGTCAAGGTCACGTTCTCCAGGTCCAGGACCTTCTTCATCACCTTGGCCCCGAAGGTCTGAATGTACTGGTCATCGAAAATGTCCAGCACATAACGTCGGATGAGACTGGTCTTCCCCACCTCCCCGTCCCCTAGAAGGCAGATTTTCTTCATGTACTGGCGCTTCGCCATCCCATTCACAGTATGTGGCCAGCGTCTATATATTCATTTCACTCGGCCAGGTTTAGGCATGGCCAGCAGCGACGTTCGAGTGTCCTTCGCCGCAACCGTAATTTATCCCGATTCAGAATCACCTAGCATACCCAAGAAGGGCCGCATGTCCTTGCCCACGTCATCCCTCCATCATGAGCTCGCCAAGGGCCTGGAAGGCCTCCTGGACGTTCTGTCCGGTCTTGATGCTGGTCAGCATCGCTGAGCAGCCGAGAGAGGCAGCCAACTCCTCCAGCTCCAGGGGATCGATCTTCATCTCCAGGTCGCTCTTGATTCCCAAGATGATCATCGGTATCTCCCCGCACACCTCGCGCAGGTCGGCCGCCCAATGCTTCAGGTGCTCTAACGTCTCCGGCCGGGTCATGTCGCAGACCAGCAGCGCTCCGTTCGCTCCGGCGTAATAGATAGAATGAAATTGGGTCTTCTGGCCGAGCACGTCCCAGATTACGAGCCACAAGGACACGTCCTTCAGGTCCAGGACCTTCCTGCTCACCTTGGCCCCGAAGGTCTGTATATACTGATCATCGTGGAGGTCCAGTACATAACGTCGGATGAGACTGGTCTTCCCCACCTCCTTGTCCCCTAAGAGGAGTATCTTCTTAACGAACTGGCGCTTCGCCATCCCATCCAAAGTATGCGGCCAGCGTCTATATATTCATTTCACTCGGCCAAGTTTCGCCGAGGCCAGCAGCGATGGTCCAGCGTCGTCCACCACAACCGTAATGTATCCCGATTCAGAATCACCCGACATGCCCAAGACGGAGAAGAGATTCGAGGACGTGCTGGTGGACGACGTCTTCGACAAGTTCGTGCTCAAGGCCTCCCAGGTAGGCAGGGGGGCCACCATCGCCATGGTGATAGACCAGATGCTGGCCAACCCGCTGTCCCGGAAGGTGTACGTCACCGACGCCGAGGGCCGCTACGTCGGCACGGTGAGCACGGAGACCGTCCTCAGGCTGATGGGCTACCGCCTGGGCGTACGGGAATATGGAGGCGCTTCCTTCATCCGCTTCCTGCGGGACACCCTCAAGGAGAAGGCGGACGACATCATGGTCAAGGGACGGACCGTCACCAGGGATATGAAGCTGACCGCGGCCATGAAGATCATGATCGACGAGCACCTGAACGACCTGCCGGTGGTCGACGGGGACGGCAAGCTGATAGGCGAACTGGCCAGCCTGGAGCTGTTGATGGCCGGGAAGAAGGTGTTCGAGGCCAAGGACCAGCCCGTGGCCCCGGTCAATGAGGATTAGCCGTAAAGCTGGGAGTACTCCACCGGCTTCTTCGGCTGCTGCACCGACTCCATGGCCTTCTGCATCTCGTTCTCGATCTGCTCGGCTTCCTTGATCAGCGGTTCCGGGTCGAGCTTGATCTCCGGCAGCATGTCCCCGATCACGTCCAGAAGGTTCGCCGCCCCCCGGGCGTCCGGGACGTCCGTGCGGGCCGAGCCCAATAAGCAGATGACGTCCATCTGGTAACGTTCCCCCTCGGACAGAAGCAGCCCGGATATCCCGGTGACCATCCCCTCCTTGAGCTCCTTGACCCCGTAGGTCGTGAGCATCTCCCGGGTGCGCGCCGTGGTCCCCACCCCGAGGACCTTGGTGTCGCCCTCACCGCCCATGTTGATGCCCTCCAGGGTAAGGATGGTGGCGATCCCCTTCTTCTTGCACCATCCCAGGATGTCGTCAGAGAGCTCCTTTATGAGCTCCGGCTGGGGCATGAACTCGCAGGTTATAACGGCAAGCCTCTCGCACCTTTCGCCCTTCTCGCAGTCCCGGTGCCCGGAATAGATGCGTACCGGGGGCGAGGGTATGCCCTCATGGATTATGGTGAACGGAGGGAAATGCTTGGAGATGATGGCCGCCCGGCGCTCCAGCTTCATGGTGCGCACGATGTAGTTGGAGGCTATGGAGCTCACCAGCCCCACGCTGGGGAATCCGACGATCACCATTCCGTCCTTCAGGTCGACCTCGTCGTACTCGTGGATGAATATCTCGCCTTCGCTCATGAGGTTCACCGGCGTTGAATGGTAGCTGAGGGGCTTAATACTTGACGGTGTCGCGATAGAAAGGCCATTATCCAGGGAAAGCGTTCCAGGGGCGTGGCGGAATCAGGGTCGGGGCTGCATCGCACCGCGGCGGGGATACCGGTGATCGTGGAGGAGGTCCCCCGCTCCAGGACCGCCGCGCTGTCCGTGAACTTCAGCGTGGGTTGCCGGGACGAGGACAAGGACAACTGCGGCACCGCGCATTTCCTGGAGCACATAATGTTCAAGGGCACCCGCAAGCGCAACGCCCGGCAGTTCTCGGAGCTGGTGGAAGGGGCGGGCGGAGAGATGAACGCCTATACCACCAAGGAATCCACGTCCTTCCACGTATTCTCCCTGGACGAGACCTTCGACGTGATGAAGGGTCTGATGGCGGACATGATGACCGCCCCCCTCATAGACGAGGAGCATGTGGAGCTGGAACGTGGCGTGGTGCTCCAGGAGATCAGCATGCTGGAGGACGACCCGGAGGATTACTCCCGGGTGCTCCTTGACCGCTCCATCTGGGAAGGGCACCCCATGTCCAACACCGAGACCGGGAGGCCGGAGTGCGTGGCCAACCTGAAGGCCCGAGACCTGCGCCGCTTCTTCGAGGGGCAGTACCGTCCGCCGAACATGTGCGTGGTGGCCTGCGGGAAAGTCTCCGCCGAGGACGTGGTGGCCTGGACCGAACGCACCTTCGACGCCCTGCCCCTGGCGCGGAGAAGCAACGGCCGAACGCCCCCGTCGCCGAAGGCCTGCACCAAGGTCTTCCCCAAGGATGGCGACCAGGCCTACGTGGAGCTCGGTTTCCCGGGTCTTTCCGGCAAGCACCCGGACCGCAAGGCCTTGACGGTGGCCTGCATAATACTGGGAGGCGGGACGTCCTCAAGGCTGTACCAGACGGTGCGCGAGGACCGGGGGCTGGTCTATCACATCAGCACCTTCCCTCAATCCTATACCGACTGCGGGATCGTGGACACCTTCTTCTCCGCCTCCATCGGCAAACTGGACCAGGTCATGAGGACCCTGGCCAAGGAGATATCCTCCTTCAAGGACCAGGGGCCCACGGAGGAAGAGGTGCGCAGGGCCAAGCGATGGATCAAGGGGATGCTGGTGCGAAAGCTGGAAGGTACCGACAGCCGGCTCTACTGGCAGGGCGAGCATTACATGATGAACGGCGAGCTGGCCGATTCCGAACGCTCCATAGCCGAGTTCGAGATGGTGGGCCGCGAGGACGTGGTGCGGGTCATCAACGAAATATTCCAGAGAAAGAGGATGTGCGCGGCTTTGCTGGCCCCTCAGAAAGAAGGAGAGATGGCCGCCAGGCGGATGCAGTCCCTCGACTTCTAATCGTTCAGGACCTTCAGCACCGCTTGCACCGCGGCCGGCACGGCCTTCTCCACGTCCTCGGTCATGACGTCGGTCACCGTCCAAACGTCGTTGACCTCCACCGCGACGAACTTTATGTCCTTGGGCATGCGGTCCGGCGACAATCGCCGCCCGAGCTCGATGGCCATGTGGATATTGGTCTCGTGCGGGTTGGTCCCGTGCAGAGCGTTCTTGAAGTCCTCCGGCTCCAGCAGCATGACCGTTCCGGCCGGGTACTTCTCGGTGACGATGGCGTCCACCACGACCACCTTCTTGTAGTCCATCATTATCTCGATCAGGTCCAGACCGCTCACTGACTGCTGGTCCACGTCCAGGTCCGGCAGGTTCATGGCCTTGATCTCTTCCACGACCCGGAAGCCAAGTCCATCATCGCAGACGATGGGGCTGCCGATGCCCAGCAACAAACGGGACGCTTTCATCGTCCCGCCGAAGAAGGGCGGCGGTTATTAACTTTGCCATTTGCGGCGCGGGACGGCGGATTAATCTAATCCCTCGGCCATCGGAGGAGCATGGCCAAAGTGCAG
>JAKPZB010000090.1 GCA_029560215.1 Methanobacteriota archaeon
TGGTGCAGGGGTGGAGATTTGAACTCCAGAACCACTAAGGATAGGATCCTAAGTCCTACGCCGTTGGCCAAGCTTGGCTACCCCTGCATGAGCTTTCCGAATGAATAATTATTATTTATCCTGTCGGTCGAGCAGCTCCTGGAGCATGGTCTTGGCGTTCTCCAACGCTTTCTCGCGGCGCTTGGGATAGTTTTCCACCTTTGCCCGGACGTGAATGCAGTCGTCCCCGCTGGAGATGACCAGCTCCTCTAGGAACGCCTTCTGCTTCTCCAGGCGGAAAAAGAACTGCCCGTCGTCGTCCATGCGCTGGTCGACGCTATTCAAAAGGAGCATCAGGTCGTCCCTGGACAGTCTCCGGAAGAACGCCCTAATGTCCGCCTTCCTGGTAATGGTGCACGTCATTATGAGGATCTTGTTACCGTGGTAACCTTCCGATCGGTTCACCGCGACATCCTCGGACCCGGTGGCGAACGTCATGGCCTTCTTGACGCGTTCCTCGACCTCGGTGGCCTGGGCGAAGGTACGAAAATCGAGGTGAATGACGCTCATGGCACGGCTATCGTTCCATTCTATTTTAACAATTATCCTTCAGCGGCAACGCACCATGCGGTACTGGTCATAGCCGATCAGCACCTTCCGATAACCGCGGAGCCGCCTGTCCAGAGCGATGTCGCCGGAATCAGAATGCAATACAGGGGTCTCGGCCAGCTTGGTCGGGGTGGCGACTATCAGCAGGTTCTCCAGACCGACCTTCTCGACCACTCTCGGCGAGAGCTGCTGGTTGCCCCGGCCGAGAACGAATCCCTGGCGGCCTATGGGCGTCGTTACGATCTTGGCCTTTCGGTCACCGAGGACACGAAGAATTTCATTTTCGGAAGCGTCGGTCAGGATGGCCTTTCCATCCACGTAGACATCCACTCCAAGCAAAGTTTTCGCCAAACCCATCCGGTCGGCCACCGCTTTGGTGGAGGTGCCCGGTCCCAGCACATACACAGTCCCCGGCTCCATCCTATCCACCACGAACTCCGCGATGGCCTCCTTCTGCTCCTCGTCCGAGGTCCCGAAGACCGCTCCCTTGGGCGGCTGCAATCCTCCCAGGTCGGGGACCCTGACGTAACCATACAGTCTCGCCCGCAGCTCCCCGCTCCGGAACGCATCCTCGTCCACATCCATGATCTCTGCCGATCGCGTCTCCGTTTCGCCTTTAACGAATCGTTCGATCGTATCCCCCGCCTCCTCGGGGGTGTTGGCGAAGACCGCCGAGTGCATCTTCACTCCCGAGGGGATGCCGATCACCGGGACCTTGTCGCCGACCGCATCGAGCACATCCCTGGCCGTTCCATCCCCTCCGCAGAATACGATAAGTTCGACGCCTCTCTCCACAAAAATCCTGCAGACCCTGCGGGTATCCTCCGCGGAACTTGGTGTGGGCGTCCCAAGGACCACTTCGTAAGCATGGCCGAGGTCATCGAGCGCCTCGGCCCCCATCTCCCCGGGGGCGGTCAGGAATTTCATCTCCCCCTCCAAGCGGCCAAGGGCTCGCAGCGCCCTGCCACGGGCCAGAGGTACAGCTCCTTTCGACAGGGCGATGCGATAGGCGTCCCCGTCCGTTCCCTTCAGAGCGACGCTTCCGCCCATTCCGGCGATGGGGTTGATGACGAATCCCAGGAGCACGGTACGGAAACGGTTCACGCCATCATAAGACCTTTGAGGACCAGTGAAAAGTTATTTGGGGGTGTGGTGCGGCGGCTGACATCCGCCGCACCGGAAGCGTTTGGAAGCCGGTTCTAAGCCTACTGCATCAGGGGCCCGAGCTGTCCCATCGGCCTCAGCCCGGCATCAGCCGGACCCTTGCTAGCCATGACCAGTTCAGGCACCAGGTACTGCTCGCGGGAGACCTCGCTCTTCTGCTCGTCAGCCCTCATGTATTGAATTACCTCCTCGGTGAAGGCGTTCATGAAGGACATGCTGACCTGGGAGCAAAAGGAGTCGATGATCTTGATCACGCTGTTGTCGATGACCGAGAACGCCTTGTTGAGAGGCATCTCGTCCACCACGTTCAGCAGGCGGTCGTTCTCCACTACCACCGTGGTCTTGGCTATCTTCTTGATCTTGGATATTCCCATCTGGGCCTTGTTGACCCTCTCCGTCTCGAAGGAGAAGGGGGTGATCGCTATTACGAAAGTGATCGAGTTGAGGTCCTTGGCCACCTGAACCACCACAGGCGCCGTCCCGGTACCAGTGCCGCCACCCATCCCGGCGATGACGAACACGATGTCCCGGTCCTTTATGGCGTCCTTTATGGCGTCCTTGGCGCACTCCGCGCAGTACTCGGCCACCTCGGGGAATCCCTCGGCGCCCCGCCCCTCGGTGACGTCCTTCCCGATGAGCAGCTTCTTGTGCGCGTTGACCTTCTGCAGGGATCGCTCGTCAGTGTTTATCGCGACCGTCTGCACGTTCTTCTTGCAGCTGCCGAAGATGTTGTTAACGATGTTGTTACCAGCACCCCCGCAGCCCACCACCGATATCTT
>JAKPZB010000091.1 GCA_029560215.1 Methanobacteriota archaeon
GCCCGAGGTGTCCCTTGGGAAAGAAAGAGAAGATGGCCTCGGTGCTCCATCTGGTGGGAGGAAAGCCGGAGAACGTGGAGAAGATCGTGGACGAGATCGACATGTTCTTCGATACGTTGAACGCCGAGCTGGAGGACTGGAAGGTTTCCATGGAGGAGTTCCCGGACGGCACGCGCATCTATGCCCGCTTCCAGGTGCTGGTCAGGAAGTAGGTGCCCAAAATGCCCGAGGATGAGGAGGCTCCCCGCGAAAGGGTGCTGATGTGCGCGGCGGACTGGAAGGACCCCGAATGCCGCACGGTCATCAGCGAGTTCCATAAGGAAGGCATCGACTCTGAGATACTGGACGTGGACCAGGACCTGCAGGGCTTCGAGAAGAAATGGGGCGACCAGGGTCCGGCCAAGTTCCACAGCGAGTACCACAAGGAGGGAGCCCCGTACCTGGAGAAGGACGGCCTCAACGATTACCTCCCCTCCGGACCCGTGGAGCGCACCGGCCGTTCGCCCAAGGACGCGGTCCTGGACCGAAAGCTTGACGCGGGCACGGTGGAGGTCATCACCTACGCCCTGTTCCGGGCCATCTTCGGTTACGGGGTGAACATACCCATCAAACGCCCGGGGGTGGTGGACATGGACGTCACCATCAAGGGCAAGGACATCAACATCAACACCAACGACTTCTACCTCAACGTCCCGGACCTCATCGTCTGGAGGGTGGTGTACTCGCATCAGGGGACGCCGATCATGGAGTTCGGCCGGGGGGTGGACAAGGGCTTCAAGGTCCACCGTTGGCAGGCGCTCAAATTGTTCCTGGCCCTGCGTTCCAGGTCCAAGAAGGCCACCAAGGCCCGCATGGCCGCGCGAAGGGCGGCCATGGAGGAGGCCGCCCGGGAGAAGGAGGCCAGGGCGCGATGACCCCGGTCCGCGACGACCAGATGGAGCATTTCCGGGACGTTCTCCGTTCCATCCACCTCATAATGGTCGAATCGTTCAAGTTGCGGCAGGTGAAGGTCACCCCGCTCGGTTCGGAGGGCTCCCGCCTTTCCATACCGATCAGGATCGACGGGGTGGACCGGACCGGCTCCCCGGTCCGTTATTTCGGCAAGATACTCGGCGGCAGCGACATCATGACCGAGAAGACCATCCAGTTCTTCAAGAACGTCTACCTGCAGATGGAGGGCCGTCCACCCCTGTTCAACTTCGACCGTTCGGCCAAGGAACTGGCGCTTCACCAGTATGAGACCATGGGCCAGGTGCACCGCCTGGGCATCCCCACCGCCAAGCCCCTGGGCACCTTCGCCTTGCCGGGAGGGATGTGGCTCTTCGTCGCCGAGTTCCTGGAGGCGGCGTCCTCCTCCACCAACAAGGTGAGCGAGGCGCAGCTGGACAAGGCTTTCGAGCACCTTCGCCTGATGCACAGGAACGGCATATTCCACGGGGACATCAAGCCGGAGAACTTCCTGTTCGCCGACAAGGTTTACATCATGGACGTGGGCAACTTCCTGAGGGACGCTCCGGAAAAGGAGAAGCTGTCATACGATCTGGCATGCGCGCTGGCATCCTTCCTCGATCTGGCAACCCCGGAGAAACTGGTCAGGCTGGCTAAGGGCTACTACGGGGTTAGAGACATGAAGAGGGCGGCGGGCTATCTCGAACTGATCGGTCGCCGGCCGGATTTCCGGATGTCCGCTGAAAATATGAAAAGGTTGAAGGAGCTGATGTCCTAGGAGGGCTCCTTCTTCTTGAGCAGGGCCTTGGCCGCGAACTCCACGCGTATGCCTTCCTTGGTCTCCTCGACCGAGAACTTCCATTGCTCGATGTTGGCGTTGTAGTCCTTGAACAGCTTCTTCAGTTCCTGGCCTTTCTCGTTGAGCACTACGGTAACGTCCTTCTCGGGCATGTGGGGCACACCTGTGGACGGAACTATGGCGGCCCGGGATAGATTAAGGTTTGGCTCAGACGTCCGGCCACAGTTCGGCGGCCATCTCCCGGAGCTTGACCTTCATGATCTTACCGCTAGCGGTCATGGGGTAATCGTCCACGAAGTGCACGTGCTTGGGGATCTTGTAGAAGGCGATCTGTCCGCGGCAGTGGTCCACGATGTCCTCGACCGTCAGGTTCGCCCCCGGCCTCAGCTTGACGAAGGCCGCGGGAAGCTCGCCGTACTTGGCCGACGGCAGACCGACCACCTGGACGTCCGCCACGCCTTCTATGTGGTGTATGAAGTCCTCCACCTCCTTGGGGTAGATGTTCTCCCCGCCGCGGATGATCATGTCCTTGAGGCGCCCGGTGACCGCGTAGTAACCGTCCTCGTCCTCCATTCCGATGTCCCCGGAGTGCAGCCAGCCGTCCTTGTCGATGGCCTTGGCGGTCTCCGCGGGCATCTTGTAGTAGCCTTTCATCACGTTGTGGCCGCGGCAGCACAGCTCGCCGTGCTTTCCCGGCCCAAGATGCTCTCCGGTTTCGGGATCTATGATCGCCACCTCGATGCCCGGGAACGCCTTTCCCACGGTGGAACATTTCTTGGCCAGGCTCTTTTCGTCGTAACGCGTCTGGGTCATGGCCGGGCTCGACTCGGTGAGGCCGAAGACGATGGTCACTTCGCGCATGTTCATGCGTTCCACGCACTCCTCCATGGTCTTCACCGGGCAGGGTGAGCCGGCCATTATGCCGGTGCGCAGGGTGGAGAAGTCGAACTTGTCGAACAGCCTGTGCTCCAGGATGCTGATGAACATGGTCGGTACGCCGTACAGGGCGGTGCAGCGCTCCCTCTCCACGGACATCATGACGTTCACCGGGTCGTACTTCTCCAGTATGACCATGGTGGAGGCGTGGTTGAGACAGGCCATGACCGCCAGCACGCAGCCGAAGCAGTGGAAGAGCGGAACCGGTATGCATACCCGGTCGGCGGGGGTGAAGTTCTCGTTCACCCCCACCCAGTAGCCGTTGTTGGTGATGTTGAAATGGGTGAGCATGACCCCTTTGGGGAAGCCGGTGGTCCCCGAGGTGTACTGCATGTTGACGACGTCGTGGGTGGATAGTTCGCCTTGCCTCTGGAGGTACTCCTCATCGCTCACCGCCACGCTCATGGCCAGGAGCTCGTTCCAGGAGTACATGCCCCGGTGCTTCTCCGGGCCCAGGAAGAGCACGCGCTTGAGGTGCGGGTAGTTGTTCGAACGAAGCTGCCCCCGGGGCTGCTCCTTGAGCTCGGGTATCAGCTCATATAGCGTTTTCACGTAGTCAGTGTCCCGGTAACCGTCGATCGCGAAGATGTTCTCGCAGTCCGATTGCTTTAGCAGGTAGTCGATCTCCGCGTTGCGGTAGTTGATGTTGATCGTCAGCAGTATGGCCCCGATCTTCGCGGTGGCGAACTGCAGGGTCACCCAGTGAGGGACGTTCGTCGCCCAAACCGCCACCTTTTCCCCCTTCTTGAGGCCCAGGGCCATGAGACCCTTGGCCGCCTTATCGACCGTATCCCGGAACTCCCTCCAGGTCTGCCGGTAGTCCCGGTCGGCGTAGACCACCGCGTCGTTGTCCGGAACCCTATCCACGGCCTCGTCCAGCAGCTGGCCGATGGTGGCCTCCCGGGTGATGTTCTCCCTCGGCATCGGCTCACCTCAGATGGGGGTATAGATCACGGCGAAAATCTCCGCCGCCTCCCCGTTCGCCGCGCCCAGGTGGTGAGGCACCACGGAATTGTAGTGCATGGAGTCGCCCTCTTGCAGGTAGAACCTCTCCTTCCCGTACACCAATTCCACCTCGCCCTTGACCACGATGACGAACTCCTCGCCTTCGTGGGAGGAGGTGCAGGTGTCGTCGCAAGGCTGCACCACTATGTACAGCGGCTCCATGTGACGGTCGGTCTTGCCCTTGGCCAGGGGATAGTAGTGGTACTTGCCGACCGCCCCCTCCTTGTGGGCGGCGGTCTCCTCGGTCCGGTCCTTGTAACGGGTGATGACCGGGTCCGGGCGGACCTGGTCGTCCATGAAGGTGCCCAGTCTCTGCCCCAGCGCCCTGGAGAGCTTGACCAGCACGCCCAGGGGCGGATAGACCTCCCCCGCCTCGGCCTTACGCACCAAACTGGCCTCCACGCCGGCGTTCTTGGCCAGGTCCTCCACGCTCATGTTCAATCTCTCGCGATAGGCGCTTATCCGCGTACCAAGTTTGTCAGGAGTGGTCAATCGGTCATCCTCCGGTCAGCCAGGCATCAGGCCCAGGTCCGTAATGTCCTAACCTAAACCGCTGGACGTTTAAGAAACTTACTTAATGTGGTCATTTGACCAACGTAATAAGAAAAAATGAGCAGAGTGCTTGAGCACTCTCATAAATTGTTCTTCGCCCAATCGAAAGCCGCCTGGAACACCTTCCGGTTCCTCTCCACCAGGGCCGGCTTGGCCGCGAAGCTGGCGTCGAGCGCCGCGAGCACCTTCTCCAAGGGAAGGCCGTGCAGATCCAGGGCCGTCAGCGCGACGAGCAGCGCGGTATTGGCCGCCTTGGGCGTTCCCGCCTCCGCCGCGATCCGGGCGGCGGGGAAGGCCATCACCCTCACCCCTTCCCGGGCCTTCGGCTCCGGCAGGGAGGCCTCGTGGATCACGACGCCTCCGGCGGGCACGGTCGCGGCGAACTTCTCCGCCGCCTGCTGGCTCATGGCCACCAGGACGTCCGGCGAGTCGACCGCGGGCGATCCCACCTCCTTTCCGCTGACCACCACCGAGCAGGAGGCGTAACCGCCCCTCTGTTCCGGCCCGTAGCTGGGGAGCCAGGATACGAAGCGGCCGGATGCTCCGGCGGCCTCCGCCACCACCAATCCCAGCGATAGCACGCCCTGGCCTCCAAAACCGGAGAACTTGAACCGGCGCTCCTTGAAACCCGGATCGACCTTGGCCGCGGGGCCTTCGTGCCCCTTGCCCAACAGCTCCTCGATGGTCGATCGGGGGACGGGGTTCGCCACCGGCGCCGGCTCGGCGGAGCGGTCCCGGAAGTTGCCCAACGGGAACACCTTCTCCATCTGATCGTTGACGAACCGGGCGGAGGCGACAGGGTCCATGCGCCAGTTGGTCGGGCAGGGGGAGAGGAACTCCACGAAGGCGTACCCTTTGCCGTCCCTTTGGATCTCCAGGGCCTTGCGCATCGCCTTCTTGGCCTGCATGATGCGCTTGGTGTCGGAAACGGAAACCCGCTCGATGAACATCGGGGCGTCCAATTGGTTCAGCATCTCGCACACCTTCAGCGGATAACCTTCCTTGACCGGATCGCGGCCGAAGGGCGTGGTGGTGGTTCTCTGGCCGAGCATGGTGGTCGGGGCCATCTGCCCGCCGGTCATGGCGTATATGGAATTGTTCACGAAGAAGCAGGCGAAATGCTCACCGCGGTTCGCCGCCTGGAAGGCGTTGTTGAAACCGATCGCTCCCAGATCGCCATCTCCCTGATAGGATATGACCACCTTTCCCGGTAGGGCGCGCGAAACGCCGGTGGCCACCGCGGACGCCCGTCCGTGCGGCCCGGCCACGTTCCCGCAGTCGAAGTAGTGGAAGCAGAAGGCCGCGCATCCCACCGGCGAAACGAAGACGGTGCGGTCCTGGATGCCCAGCTCGGCCATGGCCTCCCCGATGAGCTTGTGGATGATCCCGTGGCCGCAGCCGGGGCAGTAATGCGTGGCCTTCGTACCGGGTTCCTTCCGGTCGAAGGTCTCGTAGAATCCCTTGGCCTTCCGGATCATGCCCTCGCCTCCAGCATCTCGCGGGCTCGAAGCACCACGTCCTCCACCGTCATCATGTTCCCGCCCATTCGGTTGATGAGTTCGACATCGCAGTCGATCTTGCGGTCCAGATGCAATAGCACATCGTCCCGGTACTGCCCGTTGCTTAGCTCCACCGCCAGCAGCTTCCCGGCCTTGGCCGCCTTGTTGAGCGCCTTCGCCGGGAACGGGAACAGGGTGAGCGGATGGAACAGTCCGGCCTTCACGTTTTGGGACCTCAGCTCGTCCACGGCGGAGCGGGCTATCCGGGAGCAGGTCCCGTATCCGGTCAGCACGATCTCCGCGTCGCCGGTCTTATAAGATTCGGAGAGGGCGTCGGCCTCCATCGAGGCGTACTTTTCCTGCAGCATCCAGTTATGCCGCTCCTGCAGCTCGTTGTCCAGGTATATCGACGACACCAGGTTCCCGCGGGTGTCGGCGTCCCCATGCACCGCCCAGGAGGAGGTTTCCGGACGGGGCGATTCCATTTTCGGAAGTTGCAGGAACTCCATCATCTGGCCGAGAACGGCGTCCGCCAGTACCACGACCGGATTGCGGTACTTGAAGGCCATCTCGAAGGCCTTGATGGTCAGGTCGCACATCTCCTGGACGGAGGCGGGGGCCAGCACGATGTTGTGGAAGTTGCCGTGACCGCCGCCCTTCACCGCCTGATTGTAATCGCCCTGCTCCGGGCCGATATTGCCCAGGCCGGGTCCCACCCGCTGAACGTTGACGATGACCGCCGGGAGCTGCGCCCCGGCCAGGTAGGACAGGCCTTCCTGCATGAGCGATATCCCGGGTCCGGAGGAGGCGGTCATGGCCAGCTTACCGGCCGAGGCCGCCCCGAAGATCATGTTGATGGTGCCGGTCTCACACTCCGCCTGGAGGTGCTCCCTTCCCAGCTGCGGGAAGTACTCCGCCACGGCGTGCGCGATATCGCTCGCCGGTGTGATCGGATAGCCGAAATAGGTGTCGCATCCCGCGTAGACGGCGCCGATGGCCACCGCCTCGTTGCCCTTGACGAACTTCCTCATTGCCCATCCCTCCCATCGTCCACCTGTACCGCATAAGGTTCTGGGCAGTTATAGAAGCAGGCGGCGCAGCCGATACATCCCTCACCAACGTATTCGACGGCATTGTAGCCGCGGCGGTTGACGCGGCCGGAGAGGCGCAATACCTTCTTGGGGCAGGCGGCCACGCAGCGGCCGCAACCCTTGCACTCGTTCTCGTCGATGATGGGGCGGGAGATCCTCTTCTCGGTGCTCATCGCCTATCTGGATAGAGGGTCGGTACTTAAAGTTACTTCAACCTGCTTCGTCGGTGCGCCTGGCTCAGGTGCTACCGTATTTCCGCACGTGTTCCCAGGCCTCATAGAGGTCCGGGTCCTTGTCCGGTCCGTCGTACAGTCCCATGTCCTTTCGCTGGAACAACTTGCGGTCCTCGCCCACCGGACAGACCTTGATGCATATGCCGCAGGGGGAGCGATACCTCTTCTTCAGTTCGATGCTCCGCTTGGAACACTTGACCTTGTCTATGGACGCCCGCGGATAATCGATATCGCCGATGGCTTGCACCGGGCAGGCCTTGATGCAGCGGTGGCAGCGAACGCACAGCGACCTTTCCATGGGCTTTCCGGGCGGAATGTCGGCCGTGGTGAAGACGGATACGAAGCGCACCCTGGGCCCAAACTCCTTGGTGAGCAGCATGTTGTTCAGGCCGAAGGTCCCCAGCCCTGCCAGGTAAGCGGCGTGGCGGTGGGAGAAGAATGCATAGGGATTATCGACCAGCACCTCCACCGATCCGTAGCCGTCCCTGGGGACGTACACCGAGGCGTGGCCCAGGCTGTTCAGCAGCTCCGAGAGCTGATAGGCCCTCTCATCCAGCTGGGTGTTGAGGTTCGTGTACAGCTCCTTGTACCAGATAGAGGGGGAGGTCTCCAGGATCGGAAGCGTGACTGGAAGCCCCAGGACCACCACGGTGCGGCATCCCGGGAATATCGCCTTGGGGCTGAACTCCTGGGGTGGGAAAGGTCCGAACGGCGGGTCGTCCCAACTGTCGGCGGAGGCGAAACCGACCATCTCGACCCCCCATTCTCGGCAGCGGTCCATTATCTTCCGGCGCAGGTCGGCGCTCATGCCCAATGGAACGCCGTGGAAAATAGAAATAGATGCCCCTTCGCCTCAGCTCAAACGCTCGGCCACCCGCTCCGCGAACTCCATGGTACCAAGCGTACCGCCGAGGTCCCGGGTCCGGTCCCCCTCGGTCAAGGTCTGCACCAGGGCGGACTGCAGCCGGCTGGCGGCGTCCATCTTCTTCAGGAACTCCAGCATCAGGCAGGCCGACAGTATCGTGGCCGAGGGGTTGGCGATCCCCCTGCCGGCGATGTCCGGGGCGCTGCCGTGAACCGGTTCGAAAAGTCCGAAGTGATCGCTCAGGTTGGCGGAAGGGGCCATCCCCAATCCTCCGGTCAGGGCGGCCGCCTCGTCCGAGAGGATGTCGCCGTAAAGGTTCAAGGTCACTATGCACTGGAACTGCTTGGGCTTGGAGATCATCGCCGCGGCCACCGCGTCCACGATCATATCGTCGGCCTCCATCCCGCTGCCGCTCATCACCTCGTAGAACACCTTTCGGAACAGGCCGTCCGATTTCCTCAGGACGTTGGCCTTGTGCACGCAGGTGATCTTGTTGAAGCCCATGACCCTGGAGACCTTGATGGCCTTCTCCACGATCCGGCGGCAGCCCTTCTCGCTGACCACCCGTTCGAGGACGACCGCGCCCTCCTCCTCCCGCTCGCGGCCGGTGTACATCCCCTCGGTGTTCTCCCGGACGATCACCGCGTTCAGGTCTACCACCTTGAACTCCGGGAGTATGGGGAAGCAGGGGCGGATGTTGGCGTAGAGGTCGAAATGCTTGCGCAGCTGCAGCAGCGGCGATCGGTAGCAGGGGTCCGGCGTGACCGGCGAAGTGATGGCCCCGAACAGCACGGCCTTGGAGGATTCCAGGGTCCGGAGGGTCTGCGCCGGGAGGTACTCGCCCGTCCTCTCGAAGCAGTTCAGCCCCATGTGCGCCTTCACGAACTCCAGGTCCAGGTCCATCTGTTCCAGGATGTGCATGGTGGCGCCCACCACCTCGGGGCCGATCCCGTCCCCGCCCATCACCGCCACTCTGGTCATTTCATCCGCTCGATTATGGAAGCCACCAATATGGGAAGGGTGATGGTGGCGTCGCCCTCCACGTTCACCTGCCAGGCGTCCTCACGCACCTTGCCCCAGGATATGGCCTCGCGAACCTGTGCTCCGCTGAGCGATCCGTCGTACTCCACCGCGGTGGTCATGTACACCGCGTAATCCAATCCGCCCCGGAACTGGTTCCACCAGATCACGTGGTGCTTCGAGATGCCTCCGCCCACGATGAGGGCGCCGCTCGCCTCGGCCCGGAAGACCAGGCCGGAAAGCTCCTGCTCGTCCCCGAAAAGGTCGATCTTCAGGTCGCGGTGGGTCTGCCAGTACATCCAGAGCTGGCTTCCGAAGGACCCGTCGGTTATTCCCGGAACGAATATCGGGATTCCGTTCCGGTGGGCCCAGTATAGCAAGGAATCCTCGTTGTCCAGGCGGGCGCCCACCTGGTCGATGATCTCCCGGGTGGAGATGGCGGTCCTTCCGGCCAATATCTCCTCGAACATCGGGATAAGCTTCTCCTCCAGCACCAGCCCGTAGCTCTCGTCCGGGACCAGAACGTTGCCCAGACGGTTCACTCCCTCCTCGCGCAGCTCAGCATCGTCCATGGCGAAGTCGCCGTGATAGTAATCCTTCCAGGAGCGGGCGAGGTCGTGGTCCAGGGTGCCGCAGGTGGTTATCACCACGTCCACCAGCTTCCGCCTGACCAGTTCGACGATGACCCCCCTGGTCCCAGTGGCCATGATGCAGGCCGGGAAGGACAGGAAGGTGAGGCACTTCTCATCCTTCACCATCTTCTCCACGATGTCTATGGCGTCCGCCAGCTTCTTGGCGGTAAAACCGCCGGAATCGGACATGGCCCGGACCAATTGATCGACGGTCATGCCCTCGGCGACCTTGATGTCGCGTACCGCTCTTTCTTCCATGATGATCGTCCCTCCTATCCCCCGCGCCTTAAAATATATTGCCACCGAAACGGCGGTTCGGGCCTTGGCAATCCCTTATTTATGAACTAAAGCTTTATCCTGGCAATGGACACCAAGCGCCTGGCGGTGCTCAGCGGCGGTTATATCGGGCCGCTCTCGAGCAACGCCGTCCTGGCCATGATACCGGTGCTCAAGACGGAGTTCGGGGCGAGCGCGGAGGAGATACTGGTATCCATCACCTTCTTCATGCTCCCCTTCGCCCTCTTCAACCTGTTCTCCGGGACGGTGTCCGACGTCTACGGCCGGCGCAAGATGTTGACAATCGGTTTCCTCGTTTACGCCCTCGGCTGCATATTCTGCGTCCTCAGCTCCGATCTCATGTCCTTCTACCTCTCCCGTTCAGTGCAGGGAGTGGGATACGCTTTCGTGAACCCGGTGCTCCTGGCCCTGCTGGGTGACCTGACCCCTCCCCAAGAACGGGGCAAGGTCATGGGATACTTCGGCGCGTTCACCACCGCCGGGATCGCCACCGGACCGATGATCGCCGGTTTCCTCACTCCCTACGACTGGAGATGGATGTTCGTGCTGGTGGCCGTTCTGGCCGTCCTCGTCAGCATATGGATAAGGACCGCCTGCCCGGTCTCCCGGCCAAACCCGGACGCCTTGAGGAGTCTGAAGAGCAACGTGTTGACCGCGGTCTCCAACAAGGCGGTCATAACCCTTTGCGCGCTCGGTTTCCTGGCATTCATTTGCTACATGGGCGCCCTGGGCTTCCTGTCCGATCACCTCTCGATACCGCCGCTGTCCATGGACGAGGAGGCGGTCGGACTCCTGGTGGGCATGAGCGGGGTGGCCGGCATGTTCGCCGCCCCCTTGGGCGGCCGCCTGGTGGACGCCAGAGGAAGGACCTTCACCGCCACCATCGGCTTCGCGGTGGTCGACATGGCCTTCCTGGCATTGTACTTCTCCACGAACTGGGTCCATTTCGCCGGATCCTTGCTGGTGTTCGGAACCGGCACGGCCTTCATCTGGGCCTCGCTTCTCACCATTACCGTGGAGGTCATTCCGAGGCTGAAGGGCACGGTCTCTTCGGTATTCAACAGCTCCCGCTTCTTCGGTTACTCCCTGGCCCCTTTGGTCTTCGCGCCCATCTATTCGCAGGGCGGCTTCGGCATGCTGTTGCTGGTGGGCATCGCCATAACCTTCATCGCGTTGCCGGTGATCCTCATCTTGAAAGCTCAGCTAGAAGCGTCCCAGTCCGACAGGACCCTGGCCAGCTGAGCGCGGGTATCCTCCACCGAGCCACAGTTGTTCAGCACCTTCCAGCCGTGGGTGGACAGGTCCAGGACCTTCCCGCGCACCTTCTCCAGGGACGCCAGGTTCTCGAACATCTCCCGCTCGTGCTCCCTTTCCTCGATCCGGCGCAGGGCGCATTCCGGGGTCACGTCCACCAGCAGCAATTTGTCAGGGATCGGAAGTATCTTGCAGAAGAACTCGTAACCTGTCTGGTACAACGACGAAGGCAGGTAGGCGGTGGCCATCACGTATCGAACGAAGATGACCTTGTCGCGGTCCTTCCAGCCGCGCAAGAGCCGCAAGGAGTTCAGGACGTCAAGGATGAAGAACACCGTGGCCACCGTGCGCATCAGCTTGCCCTCGGAGGTCAGCGACCGCCGGCTTAGACGCCCGCAGAAGGAATCGGAAGGGTGAGCCCTCACCAACACCTTCTCCCCCCGGGACCGGTAGTGTTCGGCTATCCATTCGGCCACGGTGCTCTTTCCCGAGCCGTCAATGCCGTCCACCACTATCATTTCCATCGAAATACCTCAGATCCCCGCCAGGAACATTATCAGCGCCGTGGACAGGGGTATGACCAGATTATCATATTCGCCCGGGGTGTAAAGCTCCACCACCGCCACGTAGGCGCTCAGCCCGACCGCGGTGAGGGCGCTCACCGCCAACGGTATCGATCGGGTGCCGTAAAGCCCCTCGGCGAAAAGGAAGTTGTAATAGTTGATAATAAGGAATATCGCCAGGGCCGCGAAGATGAACACCGCGACGGTCCCTTCCAGGGTCTTGTTGCCGTGTATCTTGCGCCGGCCGAAGGTCTTGCCCACCAGGCCGCCCATGCCGTCTCCGTAGGCCATGCACACGATGCCGACGGAGGCGATGACCAGATCGTTGAAGGCGAAGAACGCCAGCAGGGTCCAGGAGATGGCGTAGTAGACCAATCCCAACTTGTGCCCGTCGTAGGAAGCGGTGGACAGTATCGATCCCTTGAGCTCGCCGACCAGCTTGCTGTCTCCCTCTTCACGTCTCCCTCCGTACCGGGAGAAGATGAGCAGCAAGGGTATGAACGGCGCGGCGGCCAGGAGGGACATGACATAATTGGTGTCGAACACCCACCAGAACAATGCGATGTTGCCGATCATCACGTGGATGAACTTCCGGTGAAAGGAGTGATCTCGAAGGAAGCGGGACTTGGCGGTGATCACCACCATGACGCCCACGTATGCGTAGACCAATATCAGTCCGAGAGCGTCGCCGCCTGTCAAAGCAATCCTTACCCAATGACCTTGGGAATATTTAATATTAGGAGGGCTCCAGCACTTGTTTCGTTCTGATTATCGAAATCGATTGGAGGAACGAACTGTTATATACGCTACTTTTTCAATGGCATCCGGGCGCAGATGAACTCCAGGGGCCTCATTCAGTGCGATAATCTTCGCAGCCAGCTAGGCGATGTCCCAGCACCGGGGCTCTATGTTCTGAACGTCAACTCCACGCATTTCGTGGTGGCGGAGCTGGTGCTGCTAAAAGCCCTCCTAGGCCATGGGAACCCCGGGCTGTTCGTATCCGTCGATCGCCCGCACCAGTACATCGTTCATCTGCTGAAGATGCATGGGATCGCCCACGAAGGGCTGCGTTTCATCGACACCGTGTCCCGGTTCTCCCCCGGCGAGGCGAACCGCCGGGAGGGCATCGGTCTGATCAAAAATTCCAGCCACATCGACGAGCTGCCCGTGGCGCTCAGGGATTGTTCGTCCGTCCCAGGGGGCATCGACGTCTCCCAGCTGAGGTTCGCGATCATCGACAACGTTTCCATTTTGCTGATGTACAACAGCCATCGGGCCGTGGAGGGCTTCCTCCGGGATTTTACGCAGCTTCTCACCAGGAACGCGGCGGTGGTCTTGGTCATCAACCGGGAGAGGTATTCGGACCTGTACGCCACTGTCCTCTCGTTGGGGGCTGTGGAACTTGGTCTGGAATCCGAACAAGAGGGGGCGAACGGCGCCGTCCAATTCACAGAAGGCTTAAACTCAAGGAGGGGAAATTGATCATGGAGAAGGATAAGGTGCAAGGCGTGGAAATGGAAAGGATTCCTTCAGGCATACCTGGTCTGGATGAACTTATCGAAGGCGGATTTCCGTTTCCCTCGGTGATATTGGTATCAGGACCCACAGGCACCGGGAAGACCACTTTCTGCCTGCGTTTCCTCTGCAAAGGCGCGGAACGGGGAGAGCGGGGGCTGTTCTTCACCACCCTGAGCGAATCAGTTCATTGGATGCTTCGCTTCTCCTCTCAGCTCAGTTTCATGCACCCGGAGTACATCGACCAGGACATTGTGTATGTGGATTTGGGCGAACTGATAAGGTCCGGGGACCACGACAAGATATTGGAGGCCATCGAGCGCAACATCGCGGAGGTCATGCCGCAGCGCATCGTCATCGACCCCATCACGGTGGTGGGGGACATGCTCAAGGAGGATTACCGCAGCTTCCTGTTCGACCTCGGCAACCGCCTCAAGCATTGGAACGCCACCACCCTGGTCACCGGGGAGGTCCATCCCGGCGAGCTGTACCCTCCGGAGATAGCCTACACGGTGGATGGCATAGTCCTGCTGGTGGTGGATGATGAGCATGGAGACCGGCGCAAGTACCTGGAGGTGTTAAAGATGCGGGGGACCGCTCACAGCTCCGGAAGGCACTCCATAGACATCTCCCGCAAGGATGGATTGGTGGTCCTCAAGGCCAGGTTCTGATATTCTTTAGGTTTCCTAGGATAGATCATAGGATCCGGCCTTCTAGCGACGCTTTTCCAATGCCAGACTGCGTTTTTCGTGGTCAATATTAGCTAAATAATTAATATAGGTAGCCGTATCTAGGCTGGAATTTAAAAGAGGTTTTCTATGTTAGACGATCCTCTGTATCTGACGATACCGATTGCAGGGCTGATAGGGTTGGCCTTCGCCGGATATCTCACCTGGTGGATTCTCAGGAAGGACACTGGTACCCCTGAGATGAAGTCCATCAGTGATGCCATCCGCGAGGGAGCCATGGCCTACTTGGCCCGACAGTACAAGACGATCGCCATCTTCAGCATCATCCTCGGGGTCCTGATCGCCATCGGGATCAACTGGTTGACCGGAGTGGCCTTCCTGTTGGGAGCGTTCTTCTCTGCTCTCTCGGGATATATCGGAATGTATGTGTCCGTGAGCTCGAACATTAGGACTGCCAGTGCTGCCAGGCGCACACTGAACGAGGCTCTTTTGACGTCTTTCCGCGGCGGCGCCGTTTCCGGCATCGCCGTGGTCGCCTTGAGCCTGTTGGGCGTGGCCAGCATCTTCTACGTTTACCAGGGATGGCTGGTCCCCGGCGCCGGTACCGACGAAGGCTTCCGCCAGGCCCTGTTCCTGGGCGTCGGCTACGCCTTCGGTGCCTCCTTCGCTGCGCTGTTCGCCCAGCTGGGTGGCGGTATCTACACCAAGGCCGCCGATGTGGGCGCTGACCTGGTGGGCAAGGTCGAGGCCGGTATTCCGGAAGACGACCCGCGCAACCCCGCCGTCATAGCCGACCTGGTCGGCGACAATGTGGGAGACTGCGCCGGACGTGGCGCTGACCTGTTCGAATCCACCGCCGCCGAGAACATCGGCGCGATGATCCTTGGTCTGGCCATATATGCATATTCCGTATCCATCGGCCACCCGAACACCGGTTGGTTCATGTTCCCACTGGTCGTCCGCGGATTCGGTCTGCTGGCCGGTCTGGTCGGAATCATGACCGTCAGGCTGCGGAACGAGGAAGAGAACCCCATGAAGGCTTTGAACCGCGGATATTACATAACCTGTGTTCTGGCCGCCCTTTTGTTCTACTTCGCCGTGGACCAGTTGCTGGAAGGGGAGATCATCTTCTTCTACTGCGGTCTGATCGGTATCGTTCTGAGCATAGTCATCGTCTACATCACCCAGTACTACACCGCCGGTGAGTACCGCCCGGTCAGGGAGATCGCCAAGGCCTCCGAGACCGGACCGGCCACCAACATCATCACCGGTATCTCCATAGGCATGGAGACCACCGCCGCCTCCGTCGTGGCCATCGCCGCCGCTCTGATCGGTTCGTACGTCCTGGGAACCACCGCAGCCCCCAACGGAGACTACGAGTTCATCTACGGTCTCTATGGCACCGCCGCGGCCACCATGGGTATGCTGGCCACCTGCGCATTCGTATTGGCTGAGGACACCTTCGGACCCATCACCGACAACGCCGGTGGTATCGTGGAGATGTCTGGACAGCCCGAGGAGGTTCGCGTCAGGACCGACCGTCTGGACGCCATCGGCAACACCACCAAGGCCCTGACCAAGGGATACGCGATGGGCGCAGCCGCACTGGCCGCCTACCTGCTGTTCGGCGCCTTCTTCGAGAAGGTGGCTGAGATAAGGGGAGTCGACCTGATAACCTTCTACGAAGGCTTCACCGTCGACCTGATGCAGCCTGCGGTGTTCGTCGCCGCCATGATCGGCGCCATGCTCGTCTACCTGTTCGCCTCCCTGGCCATACGCGCCGTGGGCAAGGCCGCTGGAGACATGATCTCCGAGGTCCGCAGGCAGTTCCGGGAGAAACCGGGCATCCTCGCCGGTACCGAGAAGCCGGACTACGCCACCTGCGTGGACATCAGCACCAAGGGCGCCCTGAAGGCCATGATCCTGCCGGGCATACTGCCCGTCGTGGTGCCGGTGATCATCGGTGTCGGCTACAGGTTCGCCTTCCCGGAGAACAACGACATCGCCGTCATGGGAGTCGGTGCGTTCCTAATGGTCGCCACCATCTCCGGTGTGCTCATGGCCCTCTTCCTGAACAACGGGGGAGGAGCCTGGGACAACGCCAAGAAGTACATCGAGTCCAGGGGCCTTAAGGGCACCCCGCAGCACGCCGCCGGCGTGGTGGGAGACACCGTCGGAGATCCGTTCAAGGACACCGCCGGTCCCTCGCTCCACGTGCTGGTGAAGCTGCTGTCGACCATCACCCTGGTCTTCGCCGTGCTCTTCGTGGTCTGAGCGAAAACCCCTTTCCATCCCTTTTTCTTTTTATCCAGCATCCCGAACGCTTATATGCTCGATGCTCAATCTTTATATAACAGATTTATCATGCCAAGGTAGTTAAGAGGATTCCTCATGTACATGTTGACCCAAAGGGAAAAGGTAGTCCGCATCCCACCCAGCAGACTGGGCGATGACGTGGACGAGGTGGTCAATGAGCTGGCCCGCGAGTCCTACGAAGGCAGGATCGAAGGGGACGACTCGCTCACCGTCATGATCAAGAACATCGAGCCCGTCGGCGAAGGCCGCATCGTGCACGGCGACGGCGCCGTCTACCAGACCGTCCGGTTCGATTCCCTGGTCTTCAAACCCATGGTCAACGAGGTCGTGGAGGGCCACGTCTGCGAGGTGCTCAAGTTCGGCGCCTTCGTCCGCTTTGGACCGTTGGACGGACTTCTGCACATCAGCCAGGTCATGGACGACCGCATGGACGCGGATGAGCAGAACCAGAGGCTCATCGGCAAGGACACCAAGCGCGAGGTCAGGATAGGCGACCTGGTCCGCACCAGGATAGTCACCCTCTCCTTCAACGAGCGCAACCCCCGCGAGAGCAAGATCGGTCTGACCATGAGGCAGCCCGGCCTGGGCAAGAAGGAGTGGTTGGCCGAGGACCGCGCCAAGAAAGGGGGACAGGAGAAATGAAGGTAGCCAAGGCCTGCAAGGTTTGCTTCGCCATCACCGAGGAGGACAAATGCCCGCTATGCGGCGGAGAGACCTCCAAGGACTGGCAGGGCTACGTGGTCATCATCGACCACACCAAGTCCGAGATAGCAAAGAGGATGAACATTGACAAGAACGGTAAGTTCGCCCTCAAAGTGCGCTGATCTGGAGGTTCCCCCGAAAGGGTGGAGCATGCCGGACAGCATGAGGAACGAACTGGGAATGCCATTCGGAAGCCTGTTCAAGGGCGAGGACGTCCTGAACGCGCTATCTGAATGCGACAGGGTAATAGCGGTGGGGGACGTGGTCTCCAGCACCCTTATAAACAAGGGTGTCATCCCCCACCTGACCGTTTACGACCGGCGCAACGAGAGGAAGGAGATGGAGACGGGAGAACATCCCGCCGACCTTCTGCCGCTGCCGGAGACGAAAGTGGAGAACCCTCCCGGATCGATAACCCCCGGACTGATCAGGGCCATGAAGGATGGCCTGGAGTCCCCGGGCAAGACCAAGGTCCGGGTGATAGGAGAGGAGGACCTGGCCGCGCTGGTGTGCGCCGCCATAGCCCCGGCGGGGTCCTGCCTCGTGTACGGTCTCCCGGGAAAGGGAGTGGTGTTGGTGCGCACCGACGCCAAGGTCAACCAGGCGGCGCAGAGACTGATACGCTCAATGGAGGTATTGAAGTGAAGATCGAGATCGAGAGCAAGAAGCCCAACGCCCTGATGGACCGCACCGAGGTCACCTTCAAGGCAGACCACCGCGGAGAGGGTTCCCCCAAGAGGGCCGAAGTGAAGGCGAAGCTGGCGGAGGCCCTGGCGGTCAGCAAGGACAAGGTTGTCATCGACCACATGGAGACCGAGTTCGGAATGGGCGTCAGCGCCGGGTACGCCAAGGTGTACGGCAGCGAGACGTCGGCCAAGAAGTACGAGAAGAACTACTTGCAGGCCAGGAACGGCCTCGCTGAGAAGAAAGCGGTCAAGAAGAAGTGAGGTGTGATCCATGGCTGCCAAGAAGAAAGAGGTCAAGAAGGAAGCCCCCTCGGCGAAGAAGGACTACTACCAGGCGAAGGGGGAAAAGCTGGAACGGTTGAAGAAGAGCTGCCCCAAGTGCGGACCCGGCGTGTTCATGGCCGAGCACAAGGACCGGACGTCCTGCGGCAAGTGCGGATACACCGAGTTCAAGAAGAAGTGAGCGAGTCTCGATCTTCCCTTCCCGAAAGGGCGGGCAAATAGGTCATGGTATCCCGATGACCGCGGGCCTGTAGTGTAGCTTGGATATCACTGAAGCCTCCGGAGCTTCGAACTGGGGTTCGAATCCCCACAGGCCCGCCTTAACTCTTCAATCCAACACCTTCTTATCTATCGATTCTGTTCTCCTGGACATGCAGCTCACCCCGGAAGAGCAGGCCATGCTGGCCGGCAAGGAAGGCAAGGCCAAGCGCAAGGCCATGGAGCTATTGGTGGCCTTGGGGGCCATATACGGCGCCGACCGCCTCGTACCCATCACCTCCGCCCACCTCTCCGGAGTGTCCTACAAGACCATAGGCGAGGGCGGGATCGATTTCCTGGAGGAGATGGCCGCCGACGGAAAGGTGGTCGTGCCCACCACCCTAAACCCCATGGGGATGGACGGGGAGCGGTGGAAGGAGATGGGCGTGGACCAGCATTTCGCCGACCGGCAACTGCTCATCATATCGCTCTACGAAAAGATGGGCGTGGAGGTCAACTGCACCTGCACCCCCTATCTGCTCACCAACCGGCCGAAGGTGGGGGACCACATCGCCTGGGCGGAATCTTCGGCGCTTTCCTTCGCCAATTCCGTGCTGGGCGCCCGCACCAACCGGGAAGGTGGCCCGGGAGCCCTGGCCGCGGCCATCACCGGGCGCACCCCCAACTACGGGCTGCATCTGGACCAGAACCGCAGGGCCACCCACGTGGTGGAGGTGGAAAAGGGGATAACCAAGGACGAGTGGTCCCTGGTCGGGCACGCCGTGGGAAGGAAACTGGGGGCCTGCATACCCTTCTTCCGCGGGCTCGGCAACGACGTGAACTGCCTCAAATCCCTGGCCGCGGCCATGGCCGCCGCTGGTTCGGTGGCCATGTTCATGGTGGAGAACGCCACCCCGGAGCAGCCTGATTCGCTCGAGGGGCTGCCGGTGGTCAAGATCACCCGCCAGGACATCGAGGACACCGTCAAGCGGCTGAGAACCGGGACCAAGCCGGACCTCATCGCCATAGGCTGCCCCCATCTCTCGGAGAGGGAGATGAAGGAGCTGGCCGGTTTCCTCGACGGCAAGAGGAAGAAAGGCGATGTGGAGGTCTGGTTCTGCACCTCCAAGGGCGTGTGGCTGCGCTGCCCCAAGGAGCGGGCGGTGCTGGAGCGCTTCGGCAAGGTGCTCTGCGACACCTGCATGGTGGTGGCGCCTATCGAGGGGAAGCACAAGGTCACCGCCAGCGATTCCGCCAAGGCCTGCGCCTACCTTCCCGGGCTGTGCTCGCAGAAGGTGTATTGCGGTTCCCGGCGCGAACTCATGGAGCTGATGCTGTGAAGCTGAAAGGGCGGGAGATATTCAAGGGAAAGGCGATCGGACGGCTGCTGTTATTGGACGAACCGTTCAGCTTCCTGGGCGGGGTCGACCCGAAGACCGGGCTGCTGACGGTGGCCTCCGGGCGGGAAGGGGAGAACGTGGAGAACCGTATCCTGGTCTTCCCGTACGGCAAAGGCTCCACGGTCGGTTCGTACACCATCATGGACCTGAAGAAGAACGGACACCTGCCCGCGGCCATCGTCAACGCCCAGGCGGAGACGATAGTGGCCACCGGGGCGGTCATGGCCGGAGTGCCGATGATCGACTCCATCGACCTCTCCCTGCTCCGGGACGGCGACCGGGCAGTGGTGATCGGCGACGGATTGGACATGATGGACCTGGTGGAGAAGAGAGTGGTCACCTGCGTGCTGCGCCGTAAAGGGAAGATGCTGATACTGAAGCGCAGCCAGAAGGTCGGGACCAACAGAGGCAAGTGGGCCGCGGTGAGCGGCTACATCGAGCGCGGCGAGAGGCCGGAGGAGACCGCCCTGAAGGAGGTGGCCGAGGAGACCGGGATAACCACCGCCCGGCTTGAAGGCCGGGGAGAGACGCTGCGCATCCGGGACGGAACCTACGTTTGGAGCATCTATCCCTTCCTGTTCGAGGTGGGCGACGAGGAGGTCAAGCTGGACTGGGAGCACACCGAGTGCGCCTGGGTGGAGGTCTCGGAGCTACAGGGCTACGACACCGTCCCCGGCTTCCTCAAGGTGCTGGGATCACTGGGACTATAGCGTCCCGTCCACTTCCTTCTCCAGCAGGTTCAGCTCGTTGGCGTCCAGGGTGGAAGGGTTCAGCACCATCATCATGATGGAGTTGTTTATGGCCACCTGGTCCCTCAGCGACTGGACGAAGCGCAGCACGGTGAGGAAGTTGTTGTTGGTTATCAGGTACTCCAACCCATCCAGCAGCACCACGCCCTGCCCCTGGGTCAGGAACTGCTCGAGCGAGTAGTTCAGCTTCTCCAGGTCCTTGGGGCGCAGGCTGTCCTCCTTGCCCACGTTGCTCAGCCAAACGATCGGGGTCTCGCCCAGTTCGTACTTGCCGCGGATCTTCACCGGGTAGTTGCGGGTGATGCAGAATCCCCGCTTGCCCTTCTTCAACTGTTCCATGAACAGCTCGTACGAGCGGTCGGAACGGTCGTCCTTGATCAGGTAGCTGTATCCATCCTGCAGTCCCTGGACCTTGGGCGCTTCCGTTTCCTCCTCTACGACCTCCACCCGCAGCGAGGCGCCGCAGGAAGGGCAGTTCAGGTCCTTGGCGGATACCTCCCGCCCACACTTGGCGCAGGGGGTGCAGCGCTGGAAGCCTCCGTCGGCGATATACCTCAGTATCTCGTCGATGGTCTTGCTCCCCAGCCCGGGGACGCTCTTCAGCTCTTCCCGGTCGGCCGCCTGCAGCCGGTCCAATGAATCGTATCCAGCATCGTATAGCATCTCTGCCTTGAGCTCGTTCATGCGCGGAATGCGCAAGAGGTAAGGCGCCATCTCCGCCTTGTCCATGGTCTTGCCGGTGCCCTCCGGGACGGCCTTGCAGACCTCGACGGCGCGGTCGGAGTGGTGCAGCGCCCGGCGCACGTCGGCCTTGGGCAGCTTGGTCATCTCCTCGATCTTGTCCTCGCCCAACTGCTTCAGGTCGGCCTCGGTGCGAACCCCGGCGTCCACCAGGGCCTCGGCGGCCTTGGCGGTTATCCCGGGTATCTTGGCCAGCTCCTTGATGGAATCCTTCAGGTTCATGGAGGTGATGCCCATCTCCACTTTCTCCCCCTCGATCTCCCACTTGCCGACCTGGTCGCCGTGGACCTCCATCACCAGTTCCAGGGATTTGGAGCGCACCTCGGACATGATGTGCTGCTTCCACATCTTGATGTATTCCGCCAACTTCGCGTCGGCGCGGACCTCAACCTTGATGAACTCCTCGACGTCCAGCTTCATCTCCTTGCGGGTCTGCTGGATCCGGCGTATGATCTCCCGGGAGAACCCTTCCGCCTCGATCTCACGGGTGACCTCGAAGTCCAGGTAGAGCTCGCCGCCGCTGAATGTGGCGGCGTAGACGTCCTTGGGAAGGGAAACGGTGAAGGATACCATGTTCGGCTCGATCTTCACCAGCTGCCCCTCGATCCCCAGGGAATACTCGCCCCGCTGCATGCTCTCCTTGATCAGTCCGGCCGGCCGGCTCTGCAGCAGCACCGCGATCTTGGAGGCCCATTGCCGATACACCTTCCCGATGGCCATGGGGTTCGGCACGACGTTGAGAACGGTCTCCGACCACTCCTCGCCGGTGCCCACGTACTCGACCTCCTTGACATTGGCCTGGGACTTGAGAATGTCCTCCAGGGCGCGCAATGCGATAAGGGTGTCGTTGCTGTCGACCTTGATCACCACCCTTTTCATCGGCCAGCGCAGCTTGACGTTCTTCAGCTGTCTCTCCCGGGTGACCGTCTCCACGATCTCCTGGACCATGGACATGGCCTTCTCCAGGCGTTCGTCGACCTTGGTCAGGTCGCTGTTGGGCCAGTCCATCATGTGCACCGTCGGCTTGGAGCCGTCCATGTGCCGGTAGACCTCCTCGGCCAGATGCGGACATATCGGCGCCAGCAGCAGCGTGGTCTCCATTATCGCGTCGTATAGCGTGCGATAGGCGGCCAGCTTCCCGGCGTCACCCTCCTCGCTCCACATGCGGTCCCTGATCAATCGAACGTACCATCTCGACAGATCGTCCAGTATGTACTCTTCCAAGGCCCTTCCGGCCTTGTGCAGCTCCAGGGCGTTCACCTGGCGGGTGAACTCGTTCTTGAGCTTCTCGGTGCGGGAGATGAGCCAGATGTCCTCCTGTTTGAGATGCGCGCGCACCGCCTCCTTGGTGATGCGCTGCGGCTCGAAGCGGTCGATGGCCATGTAGGTGGTGGCGAAGTTGACCACGTTCCAGAAGACGTTCAAGGTCTTGCGGGCGTTCTTCACCCCCTCCATCTGGAAGGGGATGTCCTCCCAAGGGGCGGAGGTCTTCAGCAGGTAGAAGCGAAGGGCGTCGGCCCCGTGCTCCTTGATGACCTTGCCCGGCTCGACCACGTTGCCCTTGCTCTTGGACATGGGCTGGCCTTGGCCGTCCAGCATCCATCCGTGCATCAGCACCGATTCGTATGGAGCGCGTCCGAAGGCGATCACGCCCGCGGCGAGCTGCGAATAGAACCATCCCCTGGTCTGATCGTGAGCTTCGACGATGAACTTGGCCGGCCAGAGCCGCTCGAAAGCGTCCCGCCTCTTGGGGAATCCCAGCTGCGCCCACGAGGCCACGGCCGAATCGAACCAAACGTCCAGAACGTCCGGCACCCGGCTCATCTTGCCCCCGCACTTGGGGCAGACCAGCTTGACGGAGTCTATCCAGGGGCGGTGAAGCTCCATGTCCTCCACGTAGCCTTCGGCTCCCTTGAGCTCGTCGGTCATGCCCACCACCCGTATCTCTCCGCAGGAACAGGTCCAGACCGGGATGGGTATGCCCCAGTACCTCTGCCGGGAGATGCACCAGTCGCGGGCGTTCATGGCCCAGTCGTATTCGCGGGAGGACCCGGCCCAGTCCGGGGTCCAGCGGACCTTCTCGATCTCCTCCAGCATCTGGTTCTTGACCTGGGTGACCCGCAGGAACCACTGGTCGGTGGTTCGGAATAGAACGGGAGATTTACAACGCCAGCAGTGGCCGAAACGGTGTTCGATGGTGCCGCTGAAGAACAAGCGGTCGTTGGCCTCCAGGTCCTTGAGCAGCTCCGGATTGGCCTTCTTTATGTGCATGCCGACGTACTTGCTTCCCACCAGCGGGGTGTACACCCCGGCCTCGTCGACCGGGCAGAAGGGCTCGAGCCCGAACTCCTTGCCCAGCTCGAAGTCCTCCGGGCCGTGGCCGGGGGCGATGTGCACCAGTCCGGTGTTGGAGGCCTCCACGTTCTTGGAGGGAAGGACCTTGTGCAGCCATTTTCCAGTGGCCTGCGCCTGATAGGGGACCATGTCGATGAAGGGGGTTATGTACTCCACTCCGACCAGGTCGTCGCCCTGGATGGTCTGGAGCACCTCATACTTCTCCCAGCCTCCCAGGTCCTTGATCTCCTCCTCCAGCCCCTTCATGATGATGACCGTGTCGGTGACCCCGATGCGCCGGTAGCGCACCTTGACGTATTCGAAATCGGGGTGAGCGGCCACCGCCAGGTTGGCCGGCAACGTCCAGGGAGTGGTGGTCCAGATCAAGAGCGAGACCTTGGGGTCGTCCTTCAGTCGGAACTTGACGTAGATCGAAGGGTCCTTCTCGTCCCAATAGTCGATCTCCGCCTCGGCCAGGGCGGTCTCGCAGCGCGGGCAGCCCGGAAGCACCCGGCTGGCCTTGATCAGAAGTCCTTTGTCGTAAGCGCGCTTGAGCGTCCACCAGGCCGCTTCTATGTAGCCCGGGGCGATGGTGAGGTACGGTCTATCCCAATCGAACCACACGCCCAGCTCTTTGAAGTCGGCGTTCATCTGCTTCTGGAAGTCCAGGGCGAAGTTCTTGCACGTACCGACGAAGCGGTCGATGCCGTACTCCTCGATCTCCTTCTTGTTCTTCACGCCTATGGACTTCTCCACCTTGACCTCGATGGGTAGCCCATGCATGTCGTAGCCAGGAGTATCGCTCACGTTGAACTTCTGCATGCGCTTGAACCGGACGATCATGTCCTTGATGGTCTTGTTCATCGCTGTGCCAAGGTGGATGTATCCAGTGGTGTAGGGAGGACCGTCCACGAAATAGAAGTCCGGGCCGGAGGCCCTGAGTTCCTTGGTCTTCTTGTACGCGTCGGTCTCCGCCCAAAGGGCCTGCACCGACCTTTCCAGCGCGCTAGGGTTATAACTGCCTTGGACCTGCTTTATCATCGCCGTCCCTTTACGCCCCTATTGGCCAACTTCCTTTTAAACCCGTTGGTCCTGGCTACGCGTCATCGCATCCTCCGGACGGCTCAGAACATGTCGAGGCGCATTTGGTCCTTCTTGCCGGAGGAGAACTTGTCCAAGGCCCCGTTCACCCTTTTCTCGGAGAACCCGTACTCTCCGCAGAGCATATCCAGCACCTTCTGGCGGTTCGGCGGGCTCCAGACCAGGCGATAATCGTCGGTGCGTTCATAGTCCAGGAATATCGAGCGCACCCGCTCCATCTCCTGGTCCTCCAGGCCCAGCGAGCGCAATGCCCCGGTCAGCGTCCCGTGCTGCTTGATCAGCTTGAGCGCTTTCCTCGGCCCGATGCCCATCACCCCCGGGTGAAAGTCCGTTCCGACCAGGATGCAGAGGTCCACCAGCTGCTTCCCGTTGAGCCCCAGGGCCGCCAGGGTCTCCTCGCGGTCGATGATCTGCATGCGCACCTCGCGGTACTCGTCCCTTCCTGGCATCTTGCGCCTTCCTGAAAGGGTGAGGTTGCGCACCAGCCGCGGGGCGCCGAAAAGAAGCGAATCGAAGTCCTGGGAGGCCGAGGCCCAGACATCCCCTTTGGCGCACATGTAGGCGGCCTGCGCCTCGCCTTCCTCGGGGGCTTGCACCACCGGAATGCCCAGGTGGGTCAAGAGGATGCGCGAGGATTCCACGATCTCATTGGTGATACGCGAGGACTGGGTGGCCTTGGAGTAGGCCTTCCGTACATCGCCCTCGGCCTTGGCCTGCTCCCATTCCTTCTTGGCCGTCTCCCTCCTTTCCCGGCGCTCCCGGATGGTGGCGTCCTTCTTCTCCGGGGGGATGCCGTCGAAGACGTAGGCGGGCCGCAGCCCCATCTCCATCAGGTTGGCGTTGCGGTTGAGCAGACCCTCGAGGTGCGAGGTGATCCTACCCCGGGGGTCCATGAGCGGGGTCCCGTCCGGCTGCCTGATCACCGATAGGAACTGATAGATGGCGTTGTAGGCGTCGATGGCCACGGTCCTTCCCATGAGGTCCCGCGGCTCCAGGTCCTTGGCCGCGACGAGGTCGGATAGGTTTACGCCCATATCGATCGAGGAGGTTATCCCTCTCGGCCATAAAGTTATTGTCCAAGTCACGAATGATTTCATCATGCGCGACGAGCACGGCGAACCCGGAAGGAGGCCGGTGACGGAAGGCCAGACCTACGAGGTGAAGATCACCGACATCGGCGAAAGGGGTGACGGGATCGGAAAGATAGACGGTCTGGTGATAATCGTCCCCGATGCCACGCCGGGGGAGACGGTGAAGGTGCGCATCTCCCGGGTGGAGAGAAAGGTGGCGTTCGGCCGGAAGGTCTGATCAGTCTTCGGCCTTGGGAATATAGAGCATGGTGAGCCCTACGCCCAGCCAGATGACGGCGAGCATGATCACCCAGATGCTAGGCGTGATCAACAGAGCGGCCAATAGGAACAACAGCGGGGCGATGACAGTGAGGAAGATCACCATCTGCCTTCCAGACATCTTCATGTACATCGCTCCCCGGATAGCCGCCCTTTCGATATGAACTTTCCTGCGCTCAGTCCAGTTCCTTCTTCTTGTTCACGAACTTGATCCCCGCCCAGTCCTCGTCCAGGGAGGAGATCTTGACCTCGGCCATGCCGTGTCCGGTGCCCACCTCGCGGACGGTGACCCCGACGAGATCGGAATCGATCTTCGAGGAGGTCCTGGGGTAGGATATCCAGATGATGCCTTCCCTCTTCAGGGCACGCATGAGCTTGGGGAATTCCTTGCGCAGTTCGTCCTCGGAGGTGGTGAAGAGCTGAATGAAATCCAGGTCGGTATCCCCGCTGCCGGCCTCGATCACGTTCTTGGGGAGGCGTCCCAAGGCCATATCGTACTTGGAAGGTGCGTTTATGATGCGTATCCTCTGACCTTCCTTAATTCCCAGCTTGGCCACCAGTGATTTCTTGGAACCTATTCTCGCCATGATCGGACCATTCCCGCGATTTGTAAAACCCTATCGTTTAAATACGACAAGGTTCGCCCTAGATTTCGGTTCACCGTTATTATACTTGCTATTGAAAATCGCTTTCAATACTTGTGCCAAAGGTCGATCTCGGCCGCCATGTCCTTGGCCTTGAACAAGGCCGATCCGGCGGCCAGCACGGTGGCGCCGTTCTCCACGCACAGCTTTCCGGTCTCCCGGTTGACGCCGCCATCGATGACGATCTCGAAATCCAGCTTGTTGTCGTCCCTGATCCGGCGGGACCGCGATATCTTCGGCAGAACGTCCGACCGGAAGGATTGGCCGCCGAAGCCGGGCTGAACGGTCATGATCAACAGCAGATCGATGTCCCCAAAATAGGGTTCCACCTTGGCCAGCTCGGTTCCGGGATTGAGGGATATCCCGGCCTTCATCCCCAGTCGCTGGATGTGGGCGAGAACGCCCTTGACGTCATGGGTGGCCTCCACATGCACCGTGAGATAATCGGCCCCGCACTCCGCGAAGCGCTCCACATACCTCTCAGGCATCTCGATCATCAGGTGCACGTCAAAAGGTATCTTGGCGTGCGGCCGCAAAGCCTTGATCACCTCCGGACCGATGGTCAGGTTGGGAACGAACACCCCGTCCATGACATCCACGTGTATCCAGTCGGCCTTGGCCGCCTCGACCCGGCGAACCTCGTCGCCCAGCCGGGCGAAATCGGCGGAAAGTATCGATGGGGCTACCTTGACCATGATGGGACCTCGGAACGGTCTGGAGATGGTCCCCAGGCTAAAAATACTTTGGATTCCCGCCTTTCGGTCAAGGGACCAGCAGCAGTGGGACCTTGATGTTCTGGGATACCTGGCCTGAGACGCCTCCCAGGGAGATGGCCGGCGAGCTTCCCGATCCCTTGCGGCCCATGATCACCAGATGATGTTTCCCGGACATCTTCAGGATGGCCTCCGCCGGATTCCCGGTCAGCACGCTCAGGCAATGTTCCACACCCGATTCCTTTAGCAGCGAGGCGGCGGCGCGGGACTTGGCCTTGGCGATGGCCTCCACGTCGCAGACCGGGGCGGTCTTCTCCATGAAGTAGTCGCAGTCCATGGGCGTCACCACCACCAGCAAGGTCACGCAACCGTCTACCGACACCAGGAGGTCGCGGGCGAACTCCACCGCCCTGAGGGAGTTCTCCGAGCCGTCAACGCAGACCAGGACCTTGCGCCTGTCGTTCATGATAATCGATTCCTCGCTCGGGCAATAAGCATATCCCCCGGGGGGACAATCCTATTATATCCATAAGGGAGGTTCCAGGTCCATGGCGGAAGCTCGTCACGCTACCAAGGCCAGCAGGGCCTGCGATGTCAAGGGATGCGGTTCCGAGGCCGAGCGCTCCATATCCGGGGATGCGGCCAGCGAAGCCAAGCTCAAGGTCGATGAAGGCCTGAAGCGGGTGCACCTGTGCAAGGACCACTATCGGGAGTACAAGAAGGGCTCCCGGAAGGAGCGGGAGCTGGAATCCCTCGGAAGGTGATTCAGCAAAGAATAATATCCTTTAAGGATTCCCCCGGGTCATGAAGGCAGGCTATATCCAGTTGCTCTCCAGCGCCGGTCTGTCCGGCGCCGCTCTGCTCATCCCCAACATGCTGAGGGACGAGCTGGGCGCCAACACCATGGAGATCGGCCTGATCACCGCCTCCTTCAATCTCGCCCTTTTCTTATCGTCCTACATCTTCGGAAGGGCCTCCGACGTGCACGGACGGAAGCTGTATCTTCAGGGCGGTCTCGCCCTCACGACCATATCCCTCTTCCTGCTGGTGTTCGCCAACAGCAAGGAGACCATCGCCGTGGTCCGCATCATGATCGGGCTGTGCGCCGGTATCTATCCATCGGCTCTGCTGACCTATGTTTACGAGACTGAAGGGAAGATAGGCAAGTTCACCGCCTACGGCAGCCTCGGTTTCGGCATCGGAACGTTCATCGCCGGGTTGCTTACGATCTATTATGAGATATTCCTCGTCAGCGGGTTGATGCTGCTGGTGGCCTACGTCATCTCCACCCGCATGATGTTCACCAGTGAGAAGGTGCATCAGGTCCCGCTGTTCCCGGCGGCGATGATCCGGCACAATTATCCGGTGTACCTGTCGATCATGTTCAGGCACACCGGCGCCAACATGATATGGGTGGTCTACCCGCTGTTCCTGGCCGACCTGGGGGCGACACCTCTCTTCATCGGCTTCGTCTACGGCATCAACGCCATCGGCCAATACATCTTCATGCGCTTCATCGACCGTTTCAAGACCTATCACCTGGTGATGGCCGGTTTCGTCTTCTCCATCATCACCTTCCCATCATACACCCTGGCCACCCGCCCCGAGGAGATCATCCCCATGCAAGTGTCCCTCGCCGCCGCCTGGTCCTGCCTTTACGTCGGCTCGATCAAATACCTCATGGAGAGGAACGAGGAGAAGGGGACCTCGTCCGGACTGCTGCAGTCCTTCCTGAGCATCTCGGCCATCATCGGCGCCCTGGTCGGCGGGATAACCGTCTACGCCCTCGGTTATCACGGCTCGATGTTAATCGCCACCGCTCTGGCCATCATCGGTTTCCTCATCTTCATCGTGGGCAACAGCTTCATGAACCGTAAGGAGAAAGGCGTTATAGCCCCCAAGGGGGTTTAGGTAGCCATGGACCTGACATTCCTGGGCACCGGCGGGAGCGTTCCCACCACCAAGCGCAACACGGTGTCCATAGCCTTGCGGTTGGGCCCGGAGGTTCTGATGTTCGATTGCGGGGAGGGCACCCAGAGGCAACTGATGGCCTCCTCGGTGTCCTTCATGAAGATCACCAGGATCTTCATCACCCATCACCACGGAGATCACTTCCTGGGGTTGCCGGGGCTCATCCAATCCATGAACTTCTACGGTCGGGAAGCCCCCCTTGACATCTACGGGCCGGACGGCACTCGGGAGATGGTAAAAACCGTTCTGGGATTGGGGATATTCGACCGGATGTATGAGGTCAAGGGGCATGACCTGGCTCCGGGCGACGTAGTCGTCGGTGAAGGTTACAAGGTCGTCGCCATCAAGGTCGAGCACACCATCCCCGCGCTCGGTTACGTGTTCCAGGAGGACGACCGTCCCGGGCGCTTCGATCCCGAGCGGGCCAAGGCTCTGGGGGTCAAGGAAGGTCCCAGCTTCTCCCGCCTGGTGGAAGGCCACCCGGTCAAGGTGGGCGGGTCCACGGTCACTCCGGACATGGTCATGGGGCCGGCCCGCAAGGGCCTCCGTCTGGTCTACAGCGGGGACACCGCCCCCTGTTCCGAGCTGGAAGCGGCTTGCAAAGGCGCCGATGTGCTGGTCCATGAGGCCACCGTCGCCTCCGACCTGGAGGCCAAGGCCAGGGAGTTCGGGCACAGCACGGCCAAGGACGCGGCGTTGCTGGCGAGGGAGTCGCGGGCGGGCGTTCTGTACCTGGTCCACATCAGCGGTCGTTACGATGGGGCCGAGGTCCTTATCGAGGAGGCCCGCGGAATATTCGAGAACACGTGCGTACCGAACGACCTGGAATCATTCGTTCTCCGCGTCGACCGTTAATTCTTTTAGGAATATTTATCACAGCATCTTGAGCAGGTCGGCCGATGTTATTATGCCGATCATGTCGCCGTTGCGTCCGACCATCACCGCGTGGGAGCTGCTGAGAAGGGCGGTCACCGCCTCCACTGGAGTGTCCTCGTTCACTATCGGAAAAGCGTCCTCCATGATATCGCTCACCTTGAGCTCCACGATGGTCTCCATGCGTTCCCCGTCCCTTAGGCGAGCGAGTATCTGGTTCTCGCTGACGCTCCCCACGTGCTGCCGTCCGAGGAACACCGGCATCTGTGATATGCCAGCGGACCGCATGAGCTCGGTGGCCGCCTTCACCAGCTCGTTGGACTGCACCCCGACGATCTGCCTGGTGGCCAGGTCCCCGGCCTTGCTGGCCTTGGAATGGCGGCGGGATTCCTCCTGCAGGGCGGTGAATATTCTGGTCACCGCCTCATAGCTGCCCTTTATGCTCCCCCTCTCCAGCTTGGCGATGGTGGACTGACTTACGCCGCAGAGCCTGGCCAGCTCCTGCTGCGTGATATCAAGTGACTTGCGCAGCCGTTTGATCTCGCTCTCCGAAGGGAACTTCATGCTTTACGGTAATGATTATTCGTATATGAATATTTGAGTCAATCACCCTTATATCAAACCAGGAATTTCCAAGGAACCATCCAGGTTCCCTCGCGGGTCCCTGCTTACAACAAGGTGAACGATCCATGGCTAAGGTAAGCGCGAAGTCGAAGGCCGCCGCCAAGACGGTTGGCCGCAAGGTTTCCCCCAGGAAGGCATCCAAGAACATCGTGGTCGAGAGCATGAAGGCCGTCCCCCTCGCCCAGCAGAACGTTGAACTGGTGGAGAGAAAAGGCATCGGCCATCCGGACAGCATCTCCGACGGCATAGCGGAGGCCGTCTCGTTGGCATTGTGCAAGATGTACCTGGAGAGGTTCGGGGAGATATTGCACCACAACACCGACCAGAACGAGGTGGTGGGCGGACAGAGCACCCCGAGGTTCGGCGGTGGAGAGGTCCTCGAGCCCATTCACATCATGCTCTCCGGACGCGCCATCACCCAGGTCAACGGCGAGCGCCTGCCCTACAGCACCACCGCCATCAACGCCACGAAGGAATATCTCAAGCGCTTCCCCAACCTCGATGTCAACCGCCACATCACCGTGGACTGCCGCATCGGGAAGGGTTCCTTCGACCTGATCAAGAACTTCGAGGCCCTCAAGGACCAGTGCAAGATGGACGGGCGTGGCAACCACTGCCTGCTGGCCAACGACACCTCCTTCGGCTGCTCCTTCGCCCCCTACTCGGACACCGAGCTGGTGTGCCTGGAGACCGAGAAGTACGTGAACGGCGCGATGAAGAAGAAGCTCAAGGAGACCGGAGAGGACGTCAAGGTCATGTGCTCCCGCAAGGACAAGAAGATCAACATGACCATCGCCTGCGCCATGGTCGACCGCTACATCCCGGACGCCGATCACTACAAGAGCGTCGTCGAGGAGATGAAGGAGAGGGTGCTGGACAACGCCACCAAGTTCACCGATTACGACGTGGCCTTGGACATCAACCACGCCGACAATTCGGCTATCGGCAACTTCTACCTGACCGTCACCGGCCTCAGCGCCGAGAACGGGGACGACGGCTCCGTCGGCCGCGGGAACCGCATGAACGGTCTGATCACCCCGTACCGCACCATGTCCATGGAGGCCTCGGCCGGCAAGAACCCCATCACCCACGTGGGCAAGATGTACAACATCCTGGCCAACTGGATCGCCAACGACATCGTCAAGAAGAGCAACGGCAACATCGTGGAGGCCGACGTGCGCATCCTCTCTCAGATCGGCCGCCCCATCAGCGACCCGGAGACCTGCAGCGTGCAGCTGTTCCTGGCCCCTGGCGCCGACGCGGCCAAGTGGCAGAAGGAGGCCTACGCCATATCCGACGAATGGTTGGAGAACATCGGCAAGGTCACGGAGAAAGTTGTAAAAGGACAGGTCACGGTATTCTGAGGCATGAAGCTCGTCGACCTGCCCCGCTACGGTCCGGTGCACCGCTTCGGCAATCACCACGTGTACCGCACGCTGATGGTGCTCTCGGACCAGAAACGCAAAGGGCGTAAGCAGATAGCGGACGCGGTGGGCATCGGCGAAGGCAGCATGCGCACGATAATCGAATACCTCCGTGGACTGGACATGATCGATATACGTCAAACCGGCGTTAAGATCACCCGCCACGGAAACGCCTTCCTATCCGACCTTCCCATCAAGATGGCCGACATAGGCCACGGCTCCATCGCCCTGGGCAAGGAATGCGTCGCGGTGCACATGAGCAACAACGGCGACAAGATCAAGATGGGCGTGGAGCAGCGCGACTCGGCCATCATGGCCGGGGCGGAGGGGGCTACCACCCTGGTGGTCCGTGATGGCAAGCTCACCGTGCCGCCCGATTATGTCATAGACGAGCGTGACCCGACCCTGGCCAAACTTCTTCATGAGAAGTTCAACCTGCGCGAGGGGGACGCCATCATAATCGGCACCGCCTCCACGGTGTCCAAGGCCGAGGACGGAGCTCTGGCCGCCGCTTTCGACCTACTCTAGGAGCCGTTCGATCTCATTCCGGTCGTCGGTCTCCGGCAGGCAGGCGCCTTTTACGCATAGCCGGTATCCATGGGGAAGCAAGGGCTGCCCTTCAAGATGCTCGGCCCTGATGGTCAGCAGGTGAGGGTTATATCCAGCGAACCAGGGGTCGGAATTTCCGAAGACCTCCAAGGTCCTCGAGGACTTCTTCATCAGCGCCCCGCACATGAACATGGCATAGGCGGACGGCGTTAAACGTAGCTCCCGCATGAAGTGCTTCTCCACACCTTCCAGGGCCTCCGCCGTCCGGGGGTCGCCGAAAAGGGCGGACAGCTGTGCGAGGACATAGTACGCGACCGAGTTACCGGAGGGGGATGCCCCGTCGTAAAGGTCCTTGGTCCTGATCAGCAGGCCCGGGTCCTCCCGCGACAGGTAGAACCCTCCGTCCTCACGATCGAGGAACAGCGCCATCATCTCCTCTATCAGGTCCAAGCATCTTTCCAGGTGCCTTCTCTCCAAGGTGGCGAAGTACATCTCCAGATGGGCCCAGGCCAGGCAGGCGTGGTCGTCCAATAGTGCGGGCACCCCGATCTCCCCATCTCGATATGAATGATAGAGGGCACCTTCCTTGAACAGGTTCCGGTCCAGGAAGTCCATGGCTTTGATGGCCAGGGGGAGAGCCTCTTCGCAATCGAGCTGGCGATGCGCCTTGCACAGGGCCGCCACCATCAGTCCGTTCCAATCAGTGAGGACCTTGTCGTCCAAGGCCGGTCGTGGTCTCTTCTGCCGATGAACGTTCAGTTCCTTCCGGATACGTTCGTCCCAGGCGTACATCTCCCCGGGGTCCGTTCCCTTCAGGGAGGCGAACTCCCGGATGGTCCTGGTACGATGGAGCACATTGAGGCCAGACCTGGTACGGGTGGCCTCGTCACGGAAATTTCCCGAGTCCCAGACGTCGTACAGCTCCTTGAATCTCTGCAGGTCCTCCGGGGAGAGCAGGGTGGAAAGCTCCTCATACCTCCAGACATAGAAGGCTCCCTCCTTTCCCTCGGAATCCGCGTCCTCGGAGGAACGGAACCCGCCTTCCGGGGAGGCGAGGTCCCGTTCGACGTAGCGGACCAGCTCGATCCCCGCCTGGCGGTACTCCCGATCGCCGGTGACCGCGTAGGCCTCCGCCAAGGCCATCAGCATCATGGCCTGGTCGTAGAGCATCTTCTCGAAGTGCGGCAGGTGCCAGCGGTGGTCTGTGGAATACCGGTGGAATCCTCCGCCCAGATGGTCCCTTATCCCGCCTCGGGCGATATTATCCATGGTCTTGATGGCCATTTCCAGGGCCTTTACGTCCTTCCTCTCTCGGTAAAATCGCAGAAGGAACAGAAGCTTGTGCGGGGAGGGGAACTTCCGTTCCGCGTCGAACCCGCCGTATCGAGGCTCGAAGTCCTCGCCCAGGTGCTGAAACGTCAGGTCGATCAGCTCAAGGACGTCCCCCTCGGCGGGGTCCCGCTCGAAGGAGTCCAGGATCTCCAGGACCTTGACCGCGACATCCTGGATCTCTTCCCTCCTCTCCTGCCAGGTGCGATGCGCCGCCGGCAGCAGGTCGATCATCCCCGGCATTCCCTGGCGGGACCGTTTCGGCAGGTAGGTCCCGGCCCAGAAGGGGACCCGCTCCGGGGTCATCAATATGGTCAGGGGCCATCCTCCGCTCCCGGTCATCATCTGGCAGACCTTCATGTACAAGCTGTCCACCTCCGGCCGCTCCTCCCGGTCCACCTTGATGCTGACGAACCAGTCGTTCATCATCTTGGCCACCTCGACGTCCTCGAAGCTCTCCCGTTCCATGACGTGGCACCAGTGGCAGGACGAATAGCCGATGGAAAGGATGATCGGTCGGTCGAGCTCCTTCGCCCTCTCGAACGCCTCCGCTCCCCAGGGATACCAATCCACCGGATTGCGGGAGTGCTGCAGCAGGTAGGGGCTACGCTCCTTGGCGAGGCGGTTCTCAGGTCCGGCCATGAATGGTGCTAACGAAGCTGCTCGGTAATCTACCTATTCCTTCGGTGTAAAATATCGGGTCATAGTGATAGTATTATATGACGGTCGTCCAATCACCTTGCCAGTATTTCCGGTCTTTGGGATGGGATGCGCCGGTGAACATTCGCAATTGGTTGGGTGGAGGGAGGGATAGCGCTAGCGTCAGCGAACGCCAGTCCCTCCGTTACGCCACCTTTTTCATACTCCTTCTCGGCGTGGTGTCGCTTTTCGCCGACATGTCCTACGAGGGCGCGAAGAGCATCAGCGGGTCATACCTGAAGACCCTGGGCGCCACCGCGGCCACCGTAGCCCTGGTCTCCGGCTTCGGGGAGTTCATCGGTTACGGCTGGAGAGTGGTCTCCGGCCATATCACCGACCGCACCGGCCGCTACTGGACCATCGTGGTCATCGGCTACGCCATGAATTTGCTGGCCATTCCGCTGCTGGCCTTCACCGGGGACTGGTACACGGTGGCCATACTGATCGTCATGGAGCGCATGGGCAAGGCGATCAGGGCACCGGCCCGCGACGCCATGCTCTCCCACGCCGCCATCAAGACCGGCCGGGGATGGGCCTTCGGGGTGCAGGAGGCCCTGTCCTCCGTGGGAGCCATGATCGGGCCGGTGGCCATCTTCCTGGTGTTCTGGGCCGGCGGTGACTATTCCATGGCCTTCCTGCTCATGGGGATCCCGGCGCTGCTGTCCCTGGGCGTTCTTTATTACACGTACACGAAGTACCCCAAGCCGCAGCTGATGGAACCGCCCAAGCCGCAGGAGAAGGCGATGCTTCCCCGCCGCTTCTGGCTGTACGCGCTGGCCGCCGCGTTCATGGCCGCAGGTTACATCGATTATCCCCTAGTGGCCTATCACATACAGAATCACGAGCTAGGCAACGAGATGGTGATCCCTCTGCTCTATGCCCTGGCCATGGGGGCGGACGCCATATCGGCGATGGTTCTGGGCAAGCTGTTCGACCAGGGCGGGCCGAAGGTGCTTCTGGTGGTCATTATCCCGGCCGCCTTCTTCCCGGTGCTGGCCTTCTCCGATTCGATGGTCCTCATCGCCGCCGGAATGGGCCTGTTCGGGCTGGGCATGGGCGCCCAGGAATCGATAATGCGGGCGGTCGTCGCCGACCTGGCGCCGGTGGGAAGAAGAGCCACCGCCTACGGCTATTACAACACCGTGTTCGGCATATTCTGGTTCGTGGGGTCCCTGGGTTTGGGCATGCTCTACGACCTGTCGATACCGACGATGATCGCCATATCCGTGGGAGTGCAGCTGATCTCCGTTCCCCTGTTCCTGATGTTCCTGCGCGACAGAACAGGGTAATAAAAGGTTTGGAAGGGGTTTGGGCGGCCTTTCGAGGCCTTGAACCCCTTTTGGCGTTTCTCCTCCTATTCGTCCCGCGAAAGATGAGGATCACCGCGAGACGATATTATTATAAAAGTAGCATTTAATAAATTTACCTAGGCAAAAATGTGAAAGGAGTTTAGAAAAGGGGTTTGGATGGACGCTTTCACCATTTTTCCAACATGGGCATCATGACCCGCTCGGCCAGGTTCTCCAGGGTCTCCACGCCGGTGACCTTCTGGGCGTATGGCGTCAAGGAGGCGATGTCGCTGCGTTGGATGTTCTCCAGGGTGAACTTCCTGCTTCCGGCCATCAGCTGCTTGAGCCCTTCGCCGAGACGGTCCACGAAGTAGGTGTACTCGCCGACCGCGCCGTAGGGGATGTCCGTTCCCAGTTTCTTCTTGTAGCGGTGCTCCAGCTCCTGTGCGGCGATGAAGAAGGTCTTCGGGTCGCTGCCGTAGGCGGCGGTGAAGCTGCTGGGCAAGGAATTGGTCTCCGCCAGCTTCACGAAGTTGGCGCTCTTCATGGCCGTCAGCAGCGGGGCCCGGGCCATGGCGATGGCCTTCACCAGCGGCCCGTCGCCGAGGTTGCTCATGGCCATCGACTTGTAGATCTGCGTCTCGTTGACGAAACCGCCGGCCATGACCAGGTCGGGGATGAACTTGCCCTTCCTCATCATGACCTGGGCGCACATCATCATCTGCGCCTGGAGGTGCACGGTGGGGGTGCTCATCTCGTTCATCATGGGCACCGGGGACATGCCAGTCCCGCCGCCCGCGCCGTCGAAGGTCAGCATGTCGATCTTGGCCTCCGAGGCCGCCTTCATGGTGAAGGCCACCACCTCCGGCCGATAGGCGCCGGTCTTGAGGAACACGTACTTGGCGCCTCGCGACCTAAGGTCCTCGACATCCTCGATGAAGGACCGGTGGTCCGGGAAGCCCACCCGGGAGTGCCTCTCGAAGCTCTTGAAGGCTCCGGCCTTGAAGGCATCCTGCACATCCTTGTCCTCGGGGTCCGGGAGCACCAGGTATCCGCGCTTCTTCAGCTCCAAGGCCCGCTCCAGGGTGGTCAGGCGGACCTCGCCTCCGATGGCCTTGGCGCCCTGTCCCCACTTCCTCTCGATGATATCCACCTCCAGCTTGCTGAGCGCGTACTCGTCGACGCCTCCGCGCTGGTCCTCGACATTGGTCTGCACGGCGATGCCGCCGTATTTGCCGTCGTAGAGCTCCTTGTAGGACCTGACCCTGAAGGCCAGGTCGGGCGAGCTGGTGACCTTGCCCCTGGTGTAGACGGACTCGTGGTCCATGCCGCATACGTTCTCGCCCACGGTCTGGACGACCCCGCTCATGGCCGCGCCCTTGGCCATGGCCTCCCAGTGGCGCTTGGCGACGGCGGTCGAGCCCAGGCCGGCGATGATCAGGGGCACCTTCAGCTTGATCGGTCTCTTGGAACGGGTGGCCACCGCGGTGGTGATGTCCACGTTCTCAAAGAAGGCCTTGTCCGGGGTCGCCTCGATGCCATGGGCCCCGATCAGCTCGGCCATGATCTGGAAGTGCGACCAGTCCAGGTGGAACTCCTTGTTGGAGGCGGCGGTGCTCTTGCCAAAGTATTCCGGCAGGGGGTATAGCACTTCGCGTCCCCGGAAGGCGGACTTCCCGACCTCGCAGAGAACGTTGCAGTCCTCCACGCAGATGGGGCACATTCCGTTCACAGGGCTGATATCTGGCACACGGGTCTTGGTTCCGGTGGTCGATCTGCTGTTCTCTATGGTGTTCAAGGTGGTCTCACTTCCTTTACTAACGCTTGAGACGATGGCATATGATGTCTGTATATGAATCTTATCGGAGAAAAAATAGACATATATCTAACAATTATAAAAGGATTGTATCTAAATATCTAAATATTTAATCTTAACAACCTGTAATTCTAGACATTTGTCTATGAAGCATATTCGAAACCTCCTTATGTAGTAAAGTAATCCCCCGGTGTAGGTGCGGTAATTGGCTCCGAGTCTGCTTTGGGTAAGTACCATGTGGGGAGCGTCGGTAGGAATCATAATCGCGGATATAGTCTACTTCTTCACCGATTCTCTGGCCTCGTTCCTGCTCTTCATCCCTTTTGCCATCATTGGCTATCTCTTGGCTAGAAGGTTCCTGCGTAAATGGGGTTCGGTCGAAGGATACATAAAAGGCGGCAAATAGGCCAACATTTTTAATCACAACCTACAATATACACGGCAGGAGAAGGGATTCCTTTGCCAGACATAAGGGATAGGGTGGAGGACGACCGCGGATTGTTGAAGAAGATCCAATTGGTCGTTCCGGGATTCCGTGGTTATAGGATCAGGGAGGACCTAAGGGACTCCGATCGCATGCTCAGGGCCGAGCTGGCCAAGAGGCTGGCCTTGCAGAGGTCCCAACTGGAGGATGCGCGAAGAGCCCTGGTCAGGGAGAATCCCATGTCCAAGGCCCTGGAGGAGATGGGCGGGGTGGTCAGCTCCATGAAGAGAGTGGAGGGCGAGATGCTGCACGCCGAGGTCGGCTACTCCGGGATCTCCGCCGACGTGAAGATGAAGGACGGCGAGCTCAACCGGCTCTACGAGTACGACTATTCGATGATCGAGAGCCTGAACTTCATCGATGACGCGCTCATCAAGGTTCCGGAGATGGTCCGGTCCAGCAATGACGCCGGACTGCGGGACGCGGTGGAGACGGTGAGGACCAGGGTCGACGGGTTGGAGAGCCGCTTCAAACGCCGCAAGGCGGCCATAACTGGAACGGGGCTGTGATCATATGAGCTTGATCGGTGCTGAGACGTTCAACTGGGAGGACGGGAACAAGCGGAACAACATCATGTACCGCATGCCCCGCAACATAAAGTTCAACGACAACATCGTGGTCCGCGAGGACGAGATCGCCGTGTTCTATCGGGACGGGAAGGCCTTCGCCTACCTGGACCGTCCGGACCGTTACGCCCTCACCTCCTTGAACGCGCCTATAATCGGCAAGGTCATCGAGGCCTTATCTGGCGCCAGGCAGCAGGCCGAGATCGTTTACCTGCAGAAGAGGGCCTTCGACGGGAAATACGGAAGCAAGCAGCCCTACCAGTTCCGCGACGCCGAGTTCGGGATGGTCAATCTGCGGGTGTTCGGCGAGTTCCGTTACAAGGTAGGCGCTCCGGAGAACTTCGTCAACCAGTTCGTGGGAACCTTCAACTTCACCACCTCCGCCGAGGTCGAGGACCGCATAAAGGAGCAGATGGTGGTGCTCATCTACAACGCCATCGGCGAGCTCAAGAACAAGGGCATGGGAGTGGCCGACCTGGCCAGCCAGCTCATGAACATCGAGCAGGTCGTTCTGGCGAAGGCCAAAGATCACTTCGAGCTCTACGGCGTGCTGATCGACAAGGTCTCGGGAATGTACATCTCCCTGCCCGACGAGGTGCAGAAGGCGGTGGACATGAGGGCCTCCATGCAGATCCTGAACACCAACTATGCCACCTACCAGGCCGGACAGGCCATGCGCGAGGCGGCCTCCAACCCCTCGGGCGGGGCCGCGGCGGCTGGTGTCGGGGTCGGCGCTGGTTTCGGCGCGGGATACATGATGGTCGATGCTATGAGACAGGGCGGGACCGCTCCGCCGGCTGGTGGCGCTCCCGCTCCCGCGGCGGCGGCCGTTCCAACGGTCGCCTGCCCCAAGTGCGGCACTCCCAACCCCGCGGACGGCAAGTTCTGCCGCAACTGCGGGAACAAGATGCAGAACAACACCGTGAAATGCGGAAAATGCGGCAACGAGGTGCCGTCAGACTCCAAGTTCTGTCCGGAATGCGGCAACCAGCTCAAAGGCAGCAAGAACTGCCCCAAGTGCGGAAAGGAGTCGCCGACCAACGCCAAGTTCTGTCCGGAGTGTGGTACTAGCTTCTAAGGTGATCCGATGGCCAGTATGAAGTGCACCAAATGCGGGGCTCCGGTGGAGTTCGATACCGGCGACAAGTTCGTCAAGTGCTCCTACTGCTCCTCGCAGATCTTCATCGACCGGTCCGGGGCCGGCTTCTATTATGCGTTACCGTTCTCCGTCCAGGAGAACGATGCGGTGGGCATCTTCCGCCGCTGGGCGGGCGGTTCCACCAGGGCCAAGGACCTGGACAAGCTGGCCCAGATATCCTCGCTTAAGAAACAGTACTTCCCGGTCTACATGTTCAAGCGGGACGTGAACGGGATGGAGCAGGTTTACGTGGAACCGGCCGCGTCCACCACCCTGCCTGGGCTGCACAGCCTCAAGGTCCCGGGAGGCGACCTCAAGGTGTTCGACGATAAGTTCAGCACCAACGGGGCGGAGATGATCAAGATCGACATCGAGATGGCCCCCTATCTGAGCAACCTACCCGGCGCGCCCAAGGAGCAGGCGCTGGTGTACTTCCCCATTTGGAAGCTGGATTACGTCTTCGAGCAGAAGAACTACGTGGTGGTCATCAGCGCCTCTTCGGGAGAGGTGTTCTCCGCGGAGTTCCCGCCGCGCAGCTCGGCGGCGTACATCGCGGTGGCCGGAATAGGCTTCCTGGCCTTCCTGGCCGAAGGAATATTGGCATTGTTCTCGCCGCTATTGGCGGTGGGGTTGATCGCTGTCACCATCGCGGGCGTGTTCGTCGCGTCCAACTTCGTCGCCAGGAGGATGTGAGCGTGTCCATCAGCGTAGGTTTGAACTGTCCGGCCTGCGGAGGCGCCATCCAGATCAGCGAGGGGGAGAACGTCCTTAACTGCAATTACTGCGGTTCGCTGCTGTGGGCGGAAGGGGACGCCGGGGTGATGACCGTGGCCTTCCGCAATGCTCAAGGCCGGGATAGCGTCCTCCGGGCCACCGAGGAATGGTGGCGCAAGGGTTTCAAGGCGAGGGACCTCAGGACCAAAGGGAAGCTCCTGGAATGCTATCCGATATACCTGCCTTTCTGGAGCACCACCACTCGGGTGGCGGGTTGGATATGCGGTTATGAGGAGAGGCATCACACCGACCGCAACGGGAACACTCGTACGGAACGAATACCCAAGGAGGAGATGGTCCTCCACGATTACCGATACACCAACATCGCCTGCGACCCTGGCGATCTGGGCGTAAAGTTTCTCAGGAACGTGAGCGGCGAGGCTTCGTTCGCCGACTTCGAGAGCATTCCCACCTTCGAGAGCACCACCAGCAAGGACGATATGGTGGAGATGTCCAAGCAGAACGCCCTGAGCGACGCGAGGAGCGACGCCAACGTTCCGCACATAACCTTCGAGAAGGTGACGGCGATACCGAAGCAGATAAGTCAGATATTCTACCCGGTCTGGGTCGTCCGCTACTCCTACGGGGAGAGGATGTACATGGCCACCGTGGACGGGGTGACCGGGAAGGTGCTGTCCGGGCGGGCTCCGGGCGACGCGCTCTACCAGAGCTTGGCCATGACCGGGGGCACCTCCGTGAGCGGACTTATCGCCGCCGGCTCCATAGCCTTCGGGATCGGCTCGGGCGAGGGGACCATAGCCATAATCGGCCTGGTGGTGGGGGCGGCGGTCCTGGGCTTCACCTACCGCTTCTTCCGACACGGCTCGGAGATAATCGAGGGCGATTTCGACGATAAACGCTCCTCCGACCTGGGCAAGGAGCTGCGCAAAGGATTGAAATTCAATGTGGGAGGGTTCCGGATATGAAGGTAATCCAGATCAAGTGCCCCCGCTGCCAACAGCCCATCTACTCCAAGGTCAAGGACCGGGCGTTCTACTGCAATCATTGCCGCACCATGCACATCCGCAACGGAGGGCAGGAGGTCATCGACTTCGATATCGGCGAGTTCAACGTCAACGCTCCGGCCGACCGCCTGTACATGCCTTTCTGGAGGCTGTTCTCCGCGTTCTCCATCAACCAGTCCAAGGTGGCCGGGGGCACCATCCACAAGCTGGGCCGGATGATCAAGGGCGAGGCCAACGGCGGCAACCTGTTCATCTACGTTCCCGCCTGGGAGACCGAGGTCAACGAGTTCAAGCACTGGTCCGTCGGTCTCACCGAAAATCAGCCGATGTACTCGCTGCGCTCGGACTTCAACAACGTGGAGAGGTGGCCTACCACGATGTCCAAGGAGGAGGCCATGCAACTGGCCGATTTCGTCATCGTAACCATGGAGGCGGAGCGTCCTGGCGTCCTTCAATACCTCGATTACGGGTTGCAGGTTCACGACGCCCGTTTGGTGTATCTGCCGTTCGTCCGCGGACCGTCGGGCCTGGCTCCCGGCTTCTGAGCATAGAATCATTTGGGGCGGGGGACGGAAGGGGGGAGGAGAGAGCAATTCTGGATTGCCAAAACCATTCCAGGTTTATTCCTCCGGCTCAACAACCTTTAACTAATCTCTTATTAATCAGCCAAAAAGTCAGGTGCACAGATGTCCACAAGGTCCAGCGAGATAGAGGCGAAGTGGCAGGAGCGTTGGTACGCCGCGCGCATCAACGAGGTCGAGAACGACGGCCGGCCCAAGTTCATGTTGATCTTCGCCTACCCTGGCGTGACCGGATATCTGCACGTCGGGCACATGCGCGGCTTCACCTACGTGGACGCCATCGCCCGCTTCAAGCGTTTGGAAGGTTACAACGTCATGTTCCCGGTGGGAGCCCACGCCACCGGCAACGGCGCGATAAGCCTGGCCGCCCGCATCGCCCGGCGGGACCAGAAGACCATCGACTACCTTTGCGGCAACACCTGCCCGGTGGACATGCTCGACTCGCTGAAGGACCCCGTGAAGGTCGTGGAGTTCTTCAACGAGGTGTACGTGAATCAGTACTGGAAGCGCTTCGGTTTCATGTGCGACTGGCGGCGCTTCACCTCCACGGTGAGGCCGGACTACCAGATGTTCATCCAGTGGCAGTTCCGCAAGCTGATGGAGAAGGGGCTGCTCATCCAGAAGCCCTACTTCGCCCCCGCCTGCGTCACTCACGGCCCGGTGGCCATCGACGCCTCGGAAACGGACATACAGTGCGGCGGTACGGCCGAAACGGTGGAATACACCCTGTTGAAGTTCAAGTGCGGGGACATGTACCTGGTGGCCGCCACCCTGCGGCCGGAGACGGTGTTCGGACAGACCAACTTCTGGGTGAACCCGAACGTCGATTACCTCAAGATCAAGGTCCGGAACGAGATCTGGGTGGTCAGCGAGGACGCCTATCTCAAGCTCACCTACCAGATGGACGGCGTGGAGAAGGTCGGGTCGGTGAAAGGTTCCGAGCTGATCGGGCTCAAGTGCCTGGCGCCCATGGTCCACCGGGAGATACCGACCCTGCCGGCGGACTTCGTCGATCCCAATGTGGGGACCGGGCTGGTAACCTCCGTGCCTTCCGACTCGCCGGATGACTGGATATCCCTGAGGGCGGTGCAGCGGACGACGCCCTGCTCGACCGTTTCGGCCTGGACAAGGCGG